>NYVT01000017.1:0-27943 GCA_002684675.1 Deltaproteobacteria bacterium | reverse complement strand
CCTTTTCTGAGACGAAACATGTCAGAATTTTCTGTGTCGGAGTTAGATTTATTTCTCAATTCTTCAAAAAATTCCTCGACTCTATTATCGTCTTTTTGTTTCTCCATAACAATTAGCTTTGACTGCTTATTATTCTTAAGTTTGAAAAAAGTTTCTTCTACGGGATGCCAACAATCTGGACAAAATTTCTCTGAAAATTTCTCCCAAGCCATTTTTGATTCTAGTTCCCTTTGATCATCTTCCCACAGTAATTTGATGATAAACCAGCGGTGAAGATTGTTTGCGCCGAGGTCTTCNTCAATAGGTTCTTTGNCCNAGAGAGNNANGGGTTCGTNGGNNTTAATGATTAAATNATCAATAGTTANNCTACATCTTGAATATGGGAACTGCTTCAGANTTTCAGNNGAGTNATGANCATCTTCTTCGAGAAGTGATCCGAACTCTTTTATCTCCACTTGATTCTCAGTAATCAATAGTATCAAAGCATTTCTAGGAACCTCTATCAAATCAGTTGTAGACCAGCTAATTGCTGATCGAAATGTTAGATTTGGATCTGCAAGATCGGGCGTCTCTTGATTTTTATTTCTTTCAAAAAAAACANATTTCTTCACGAAGTCGGAGGCTTCATCGAGGGCACGTTCCAAGTGAGTTGATTGAGTTACCTCTTGCCTCATGCTCCTTGATGAATCTTCCAACTCTTTGAGCAAATGAGAAACTCGTATGTATATTTTGCCTTCATTCAAGATAATTTGTCTGAGCAATAATCTAGGTTGTTGCTCCAATTTCTTTGATAGATCTTTCAACAAAAGATAATCTAAGTTCATTCTTCTCCTTGATTCTTGATGGAAGTACCCATTGCTGCCACGGCTCCGTCCAATTCACTCGGTCTCAGGTGTGTATATCGTTTGGTCATTGCAACACTTTTATGTCCGAGCACCTCCTGCATCTGTCTCTCAGGTACTCCAGCCCGAGC
The DNA here is from genome assembly GCA_002684675.1 of Deltaproteobacteria bacterium. Lineage (GTDB taxonomy): Bacteria > SAR324 > SAR324 > SAR324 > NAC60-12 > JCVI-SCAAA005. The sequence goes on along the minus strand of NYVT01000017.1, from coordinate 26,970 downwards.
CATTGCAGAAGCAGCCGAGTGTCTCAGGTCATGAAAGCGAAAATCTTCCAGTTCTGCTTTTTTAGCGAATCGACCAAAACGGTGTGATANGTCCACTGGCCCGTCACTTTTCTCCGCGGGAAAAACCCAATCGTTCATACCCTTGACTCTTTGGGAAAACCGGCACCGCAGCAATGCAATGGCAGGATCGCTCAGGGGTACCTTCCGAATTTCGCCGTTCTTGGTTTGAACGAACGTCACNGTTCTATTTTTTAAATCNACNTCCCTCCATCTCAAACCGCAGATTTCTCCACGCCTTGCGCCAGTCAGCAGGGCAAGCAACACAACATCATGGAGGTTCGAGTCAGATTTGCAGACTCTCAGTAATCGCTGCTGTTCTTTCNCGGTCAGGTAGCGCGTGCGATGATTGTTCTCAGGAAGTCTACGCAAACCCCTGCAGGGATTTTCTTCGATCCAGCCCCAAAGTTCCAATGCACACTGTAAAACTGCAGACAGTGAGGAGACATAACGGTTGCAGGTGGAGTGAGAGCGCAGCTTCTTGTGAGGATGTGGCTTACCGTTAGCTGTTGCTGATCTTCTCAAAAGATCACGAGCCTGGACGATCGTCGTCGGCTTGAGTTCAGCTAATTTCAAGCCACCAAAGTGCTGGCACCACCATCTAAGAGAAGCCCGATTTCGTTCTTCCTGTAGCCAGGAGCCGTAACCCGGTGGTTTTTCTTCAAGAAAACGCTCAATGGCATCTCTCAAGGTATGCAATTGCGCAAGAGGAGAACCGAGTCTTCCAGCGAGTAGGTCGCCTTCGGCGGTTTTACCCCAACTGATGGCTTCACGATGTGTGGGAAANGTTTTGGATAGCGGCGGGTAACCCTGAACACGGATTCGCACAGTGTAGGAGGNTTTACCGTTCTTTTTTTGGCGAGGGAGAATTTGCATGGTGTCTCATAACAAANGGGNTTTGTTAGAGACGGAACGCACTGAATCGNGACTTTATTGAAATGGGATTGGCACAATTTGGCACNAAAGCTTGCTGAAGGCGGTACCGATTGTCCCTTAAGTCACTGATATTATTGGTGGGCTGACAGGGACTCGAACCCTGGACCACCTGATTAAAAGTCAGATGCTCTACCAACTGAGCTATCAGCCCNCNCAAGCAAAACAATTACCTTAGTTTAAACTATTCTTTTTTGTCAAGGACTTACATCACCAACATTTCATCAACAGCTGGCGGCACATATACCAATTCTTCTACACTGATTGCTTTGTGCCCCTTGTAAGAACCCTGGTAGCCTGAAAACTTTTGCACACCGTTGACAAGCAGACCTATGGGGTGCTGGACTTCATGCTCAAGCGTGATCAGGTCTCCCACCTCTAGATTGAGGAAATTGCGAACCGACATCTGGGTTTCCCCCAATTGTGCAACAAGTTCGACATGGGTTTGGTTAAGATTTTTCTTGAAACGATTGCTCCAAGTGTTGTCTTTTTCATCTTGTTCGCTTTGGAAACCTGCATTCAATCGGGTCCGAATGGGTTCAATCATAGAGTACGGCACACAGAGCGTAATGGCCATTGGAGCCCGCCCAATTTCCACGTCAAATGTGACAACGATCACGATTTCACTGTGAGGGACGATTGCCACGAACTGAGGATTGGTTTCCGCTCGTGTGTAATTAATCTGCACTGGAAAAACTGGACGCCATGAACTTTGTAGATCTTCCAGGGCACTGACCGTGACCCTTTTAATCATTCTGGCCTCTATCTCTGTAAAATCTCTTCCCTCGGACTTTATCTCCAATTCTCCGTTACCACCAAAAAACAAATCAATCAGGGTGAAGACCAGACGAGTCTCGAGTACCAGAATAGCGTTGCCCCGCAACGGCGTCATCCGAAATAGGTTCATGGACGAAGGTACCGGAAGTGTCTTCAGGAATTCACCAAACTTGATCAGTTCTGTCGAGCGCACGCTGATATCAACTACCTTGCGCAGTGCATTTGAGAGTGTCAGTCGGAATAGTCGTACAAAGCGGTCATGAATGATTTCCAGTGTTGGCATGCGACCACGGATTATCCTGTCCTGAGCGGTCAGGTCAAAGGGGACGACTTCCTCCGGGTCGTACTCATCCTCTTCATCATCCATGTCCATGTCATCACCGGATACCCCGCGCAGCAGCGCATCTACCTCATTTTGTGAAAGAACGGCTCCCATAGCTTACTTTTATTTGACGTTGAGAGATCTGGGTTCTAAAGTTGCTGTNAAATGATGCAAGTAGCGTTCACACCCTGAGATTTCTTCATGAGTCATACATCACATAACAGTCCCCAATCCCCACAACTGCTGGCNTTGCGAAGTTATCTTCAATTCCAGAAACAAAGAAACTGGCAAGCGATCCGGCAGGCAGAAATCAGCCCAAGAGAAGATGACCGACTGCAAACACACTTGCTACAGGGAGTGTTACGCCACCATCGCTGGCTCAAGATTGAGGTTCAGGATCGGTGCCGGCTTCCGTGGTCCAAGCTTCAGGATGTGTTAAAAGGAATCCTNCTGATTGGAGCGTACGAGCTGATTTTNCTACGGAATTCAAAGCAGCATCATGCAATCCACCACGCCGTTGAATTGGTTCGACTGCATCGTTTGGAAGCTAGAACNGGTCTTGTNAATGCAATCTTGCGCCAATTGCANAGGGATTTACATTCTGGGCTATTGAAACCNGTTCAANGAACACTTGCCACCCGGACNTCCCATCCGGATTGGATGGTGGAGCGCTGGGTAAAAAACTATGGTTTAGAAGCCACAGAACAAATTTGTGAAGCAAACAACCTATTGCCAAATCTAACCTTGGCATCCAAAGGAGTTGAGAATGTTGCTTCGCTTCGTCAACAACTCGCAGCCATCAAAATTGATTGGAAAGTACACCCTATCTTCCCAGAATTAACCGTATTAGAGACAAACCAGGGAGTTTGGAATACATCGATGGCCAAGGATGGATTGATCTACGCTCAAGATGCATCCTCCTATGCTTTCTGCAATTCCATCAGGCCTTTTCTAGAAGGAAAAATTCTTGATGTTTGCTCTGCTCCGGGTGGGAAAGGGCTTCAGTTGTTTCCAAACTATCCGGGTCAATTTCTGCTAAATGATGTCTCTGCTTCTCGTTTGAAGAAAATCNACCAAAATTTTCAGAGACTCAATCTATCTGGTCACATGTTGCAGTCCGACGGGACCAAGCTGCCTTTCCCAAGCAGATCAATCGATGGTATCCTTCTAGATGTCCCCTGTTCTTCAACAGGAACCATCAGGAAGAGTCCAGACATCAAGTGGGTGGCAGATCTGAAGAGTTTGTTACGACAGACTGAGCTTCAGGGTAGGCTCCTCAAAGAAGCAGCACGAGTGGTAAGAAAGGGTGGCTGGATTGCGTACTCGACCTGCTCACTGGAACCAGAAGAAACACAGTTACCCTTGCAATTATCTGAGGAACTTGGACTGCAGACTATTCCATGGGAAGAGCTACCTGGGGGAATTGAAGCAACCCAAAAAGGATTTTGGCAATTGCTNCCTTCGGCGAATTGGATGGGTTTTTCTGCGGCAATTTTAGCAAAATCTTGAATTTTGTGTTGCATCNNCTCAAAAAGATGGTAGAAATTTTAGCCCTTTTGCACNACTGGCCCAAAATCTGAAGGNCTTCGTGCTCCATATCAATTAAACGCATTGAATTGCANTCTAAAGGAGAACCCTGAAATGAGAACGGAAGAGCAGGACTTGGATACCCCTGACGAAATAGATAGCGAAGAAGCAATGGCTGCTGAGGAGATGCAGGAAATCCAGGCAATGCTTATGAGCCAAATGNAGGAAATTGAAGAACGACTTAACNCTACACAAGAAGAGACTGAGTTTGAAGTTGGAGATGAAGTAGATCACTCCGTAATCTCCCAGGAACAAACTCTCAACAGCTTGATTGAAAGTCGTGAAATCGAACGTCTACAACAAATCAAGGATGCTCTGCAGAGGATGGATAGCGGTGAGTATGGCTGGTGTGAAGAAACCGGACAGTGGATTGGCAAGAAACGACTGATGGCCCTTCCATTTACCCGACTTAGCCTTGAAGCACAAATGGAGCAGGAACGACGTGCAAATAGAAATCGTGGAGTCGGCGGATTCAGTGAAGACACCAACTACGCTGGGAACTATCGAGACTAATTAGAATTCAGGCGCCAGCATGGCAAATCTGCTNAGCTATGATGCTTCGCAACTGCTAGTTTTCCTGCTNNTATTGATCAGGGTTGGTGGGGTTTTGACAACTGCACCAATTTTTGGCAGCTCTAATATCCCTGCTCAGATCAAAATTGTTGTCATTCTNATTTTCTCCCTGATTTTGAATCCTTTTTTGCCCTCCCCCACTGTTCTTCCTGAGCAAATTCATCATTTTTTGATGCTAGTTTTTAGCGAGCTATTAATTGGGGTGACTCTTGGACTAATTGGTAAGATTCTCTTTGCTGCCGTGGAGTTTGCAGGTGCAATGACCGGCTTCCAGATGGGGTTGAGCATTGCGAATGTCTTCGATCCTGCTTCAATGCAGCAAATCTCATTGCTGTCGAAACTGGAGACCTTGATCGCTTCGCTAGTATTCCTGAGCTTAGACGGCCCAATACTAGTCATTCAAGCAATGGTGAGAAGCTACCAATTGATCCCAGTGGGGCAGGCCACCATGGGGAATGACTTGGCAAGTATGATGATTCAGCTGAGTTCCGGGATTTTCTCCATTGGTTTTCAGTTAGGTGCACCCCTCATTATAGCGCTCCTGATAACAAACTTGATATTGGGGCTACTTTCCCGATCTGTTCCTCAGATCCAGATCTTTGTTGTGGGGTTTCCACTAACCTTGATGATGGGATTTATCTTCCTGCTCTTGGGGATGCCTTTCATGGTTCAGGCGATCCGAATCATGTTTGGGCTCTATGATGATCAAATGTTAGATGCTATCCAGATGTTGAACTTGCCGTAGTTTTAATTGCCTATCACGCCTTGAGTTAGATTGACTTGAAGAACAGGTACCTCCTCACCCAAACACAACCGGCACTTCTCATTAGAAAGCTGCTCTGCCAATTCTAATAACAGGCCTTCTTTCAGACCGATACGGGAAATGATCACTTGTTCTGGTTTCCACATCTCGATCAGTCTTGAGAAGATAGAAGCTGAACAGGTCTTCGCCTTTTTCAGAGGCAAGAACTGATATTCAAAAATACTTCGTCCCGGCTCATGAGCCCCAAATATTCCCTCGGAGACGAGTTGTTCTGCCCACTCTCGGGCACTTCCACCTGATACTACCAACTGACGTTGGTTCAGACTTACCTTTGCAAAGGTTTCTTCAAGAGCATCAAGGCTTGATAAATTAGGCCTTTTCCCAGCACGCAAGACACCTAGTGGCAAGCTGTCTTGCCATAGCAGTTGAGCATCTTGTTCCAAGGACAACTCCAAGCTTCCTCCACCCAAATCAGCATGCAGTGTTGTGCCAGACAACTCAGGCCACTGTTGTCGGAAGAGATGGTGAATCAATTTTGCTTCTTCCAACCCGGTCAAAACCCGAATCTGAAAACCATGTTTTGCTAATTCTTGATGGACTTCAACTCGGTTTTTGGCTTCTCGGAAAGCGCTTGTTGCAGAAATAGACCAAGGAGTATCTTGCGGAAGTGCAGTTTGGAAAGATTGGAGAACTTGTTGTAGGGCAAGAATTTGAGCAGCTGGGATGGATTGCACTCGGAAAACTGATGCACCAAGGCTTAGAAAAGATCGCCATCGCTGCTGAATATGCAGATGTCTTTCACAATTTAAATCGCCAAGAACCATCCGTACAGCTTTGCTACCAATGTCGACGGCTGCCAATTGCTGAACTGGAGAAGATGGGCTCAACATTTATCGTTTTTCTCCAATAGCGTTGATCGCATTAGTTCAGCTATCCAGACAGGCTCGTACTAGGGCTCCTACCTCCGCCATTTGCCCATCAGCATATTTCCCTAGGTTGGGGACTCGCAGACCATCTGGACGGGGGATGATGTGAAAATGCACATGGGGCACTTCCTGGCCTGCACCTGGTCCATTGTTAAGCTGAATGTTGTAATCAGCTCCTCCATATGCCTTGCAGACTGCTTTAGACACCCTCTGCATGGTATGCATCAGACTGAGTGCTTCTGTTTCAGGCAGTTCTTCAAATCGAGCTACTTCACGCTTGGGGATCACCAGAGTGTGTCCCTCAGTAAANGGAGAGATATCGAGTAAACAGATCTCATTGTCTGTTTCATCAATCTTTTCACAAGGCAACTCACCTTGAATGATACGACTGAAAATAGATGCCATTGATTAGATCACTACAAGGGGGTCAAAAACAGGCTGAAGATGCGTGGTATCAGCCAAACATTCAAGACTCCAGCTCAAATCTTTNGGTGAAAAAACGAGTTGGGTAAGGCTTGTATTCGGGATCTGAAAAAAATTAGGAGCATCTAGCTCAAGGCCTAAGATCTGTTTACAAATAAGCCGAATCAGTCCAGCGTGAGAGACAGCTGCCAGCTCAGCTCCAGGATGTTTTAAAGGCATTTCCTCCAAAAATTCCCAAACTCGATTAAGGGCATTTTGTAAGCTCTCGCCTCCATCAATTTGATGGTCTTTATCACCGGACCGAAAAGCTTGAAATGCATCGGCATGCTCAGCCATGATTTGCTCTAAATTCAAGCCTTCAAGAATACCAACCCCACGCTCTCTTAGCCGTGGCTCTTCAATCCGCTGTTTTCCTACGAGCATTTGGGAGGTTTCCATTGTGCGCCCGAGATCACTTGAATAAATAACATCAAATACTATTCCAGCAAGTCTGGATTTTAAGCGTTGAAGCTGTTCCTGTCCCTCTTTAGTAATTGGACTATCCCCATAACCCTGAAATCGTCTCTGGACATTCCACTCCGTCTGGGCGTGCCTGATCAAAAGTAACCTGGTCGGTAAGGATTGATCTTCTTTTGTACTCATGGTGATTCACCGAGGCTCTTGCTAACAATCTCAAACACATCCTTTGATAGTTCAGAGGTGTTAAAGATTTGCTTAAGTGCTTGGTACATCTTGCTTTGAAATGGTTCAGCAAACTGTTGCCAGCGTACCAATGGGGTGAGCAACCTTGCGGCTACTTGGGGATTGCTATTATCCAGCTCTTGGATTTGGGATGCCAACCATTGATAGCCTCTGCCATCTTCATGGTGAAAACGCAAAAAATTACCCTGACTGAATCCGCCAACCAAGGCTCTCACACGGTTTGGGGTGCGATAACTAAATTTTTCATGTTTTATTAAATTCTCAACGTCATCAAGAACGTTTTCTCTGCGGGAAGCAGCTTGAATCCTGAACCACTTGTCCAACACCAACGCGTCATCCTTCCATCTTTGATAAAAAGATCCTAGTGCCTGACTACGAAGTGGGCCTGATTGATGAGTCAACACATTTAGAGCCCCAACAGCTTCAGTCATATTCTGGCTTTGCTCAAATTGTTGGAATGCTAATTCTTCTCCAAGGGTTTCTTCATTTCTGCCGAGATAACTCAAGCAAAGATTGCGGAAGCGTCGCTTCCCAATAGCCTCAGCAGTTAAACTTTCAGCAGGTGGTTTCACTATTTCTTGGTATTTCTGCTTCCAAATCACACGTAGTTGATTGCTTAATGCATCATACAACCCCCAGAGGACCTCCCTAAGTTGATTAGGTGAAATGGGTTTGAAATGTGCGCTCAGGTAACCTTCAGAGGGTAAGGTCAGTAATTGACTCAAGAAGGAGAGATCAGAATGCCCCAGGCGCAAAATCGAAGCAAAGCTTTCCAAAAGCAGGGTCGGTTCGGTAGGAGATTGACCCTGTTGCAGACTTTCAAGTCTCTGCTGAATGACCATCGTAGCAAGTCGCTGACCTGCATCCCAGCGATTGAACTCATCAGAATCTCTTTGGTATAGCAAAGCCAACTCTTCAGGTGAGTATTCATATTCCAAGCACACTGGGGCAGAGAATTGCCGAAGCAACGACGGAATGGGCCTCTCTGAGATTCCAGAGAGAATTAGACTATCTTTTGGCTTTTGAAGTAAAAACAATTCAGTTTCTGTTGATGAGATGCTCTCACCTCTTTCGTTCAGCAAACCAATCTGAATTGGGATTGGGACAGCGCACCGCTCCCCTGCAACACTCAATTGGGGATAGGATTGCTCAAAATGAAGCTCGTATTCTTGATTTTTCGCGGAGTATTCACTTCGAACACAAACTCTTGGAGTGCCTGCCTGACTGTACCAGGCCCGGAAGGGCTTAAGATCCGTTTTTGAACTCTCTGCAATAGCTTCCAGAAAATTCTCCACTGTGGCTGCTTGTCCATCATGCTTTTTTAAATAGTGCTGCACACCCAGNGTGAATGCCTCACGTCCGATCAGGGTTTGCAACATGCGAATTAATTCGCTGCCCTTCTCATAAACCGTAACAGTGTAAAAATTATTGATCTCGAGAAAACTCTCAGGACGGACAGGATGAGCAGTTGGTCCTGCATCTTCTGGAAATTGGTAATCTCGTAAAAATCTAATATCTTGGATCCGTTTGACAGGTCGAGAGTTTAAGTCAGAGGTAAATTCCTGATCACGAAAGACGGTTAATCCCTCTTTTAGGCTCAATTGAAACCAATCACGACAAGTGACTCGATTCCCTGTGTAATTGTGGAAGTACTCATGAGCAACCACACTCTCAATGTTTNCAAAATCTTCATCGGTTGCGGTNTCAAATCGCGAGAGGATGTAACGAGCATTGAAGATGTTCAGCCCCTTGTTTTCCATTGCTCCGAAGTTAAAATCTTGAACNGCAACAATCATGTAATTATCAAGATCATACTCTAGACCAAATCGCTCCTCATCCCAANGCATCGCCTTCTTCAATGAATCCATCGCATGATGACACTGCTCTTTATAACCATGCTCNGTATATATCCTCAGGGCTACTCGCTTGCCCGAAACTGTCTGGTAAGAGTCTTCAAGACAATCCAAAGTTCCTGCTACTAGGGCAAACAAGTAACTTGGTTTCGGAAANGGATCTTCCCAGGTGACATAGTGGCGCCCATCAGACATGGTTCCTGAGTCGATAGGATTACCATTAGAAAGCAAGGTAGGGTAATTCTGCTGATCCGCCACAATTGTAGTCGTGTATCGGGAAAGTACGTCAGGACGGTCAAGGAAGTAGGTAATGTGGCGGAAGCCCTCCGCTTCACATTGTGTGCAGAAAAGTTGATTAGACTTGTAAAGACCCTCNANAGTCGTGTTGTCTTNAGGTTGAATTCGAGTCCGAATTGANAATTCTCCCTCATCTGGAAAATTTNNGATTGTAAGGAATTCCTTGTCTTTTTGGTAATCGGCCTCACTCAAAGCAGAACCATTGAGTTTCAACTCTAAGAGTTCAACGCCTTCTCCGTGAAGGCGCAAAAGTCCATCTTCNGCATGAGGGTTTTTTTNTAAACTCAAAATCGATTGAACTTCGGTGCTTCCTTCTCCAAGTTCAAACCTGAGTTTTGTTTTTGGAATCAAGTATGGGGAGACCTTATATTTTTTCAATAGAACAGGCTGTCGGGTTTCGGCACTCATCCAGATTTATTATTAGGGTTCTTGGGAAAGGGANGAACTTCGTCTTGTATTGAGCAAATTTGGTACTCTTGAAAGANCAAGATANNAATAAAAATTGGCANGAAGTGAAACTGTTGTCTTTATCTGATCATCTTCGATAAANTTGCTGACAAATTACTACGTTTTGACCAATTAACAATGTGCGCTTCCANTTGTCTAAGTGCACTCTCAAGATCATTGTTGATTAGGAATTCAGTAATCTTTTTGTGATCCTCATAANAGTTTTCTGTTGCTTCATCGGTNCTAGAAATATAGTGGCGAAGGGTCTCGATAATGGCTTTGATATTTGCGTAATGATGGTAGAGGAATCTACTTTGAGCACAACAAAAAAAGCTCTGGTGAAAGCTTGTGTCTAACTCCAAGTACTTTTCTCGATTCTCTGGGCTAAAGTTTTCCTTCATATCAATGAGGATTTGATAGAGCTGTTGAGTCAATTTTAGTTTTTGGCGCTGGACCGCATAACGTAATGCCTGAGATTCCAATGCAAAGCGCAATTCACAAAAATCAACCAACTCCTCTTGAGTCATATTGAAAACTCGGTAGCCACGATGAGGTTCGGCAACCACAAGACCTTCTGAACGCAAAAGAGACAGGCCTTCTCTCACTGGTGTCTTACTAATCCCAAGCTTTTTTGCCAAACCGGCTTCAGTGAGAGGCTGCCCCAAGATCAACTTCCGACAGATAATTCCCCTCCGGATCGCATCTGCGGCAATCTCAACTAGTGATTTTGGCCTCTCTATGATTGATTCCTGCCAAACAATCATAATTGCATCTCCAAAGTTTTTTTGAACAAATCAAAGCAGTCTATTAGGAATTACCAGCTATATCGTATATGATTCATCCCAGTGCAAGATTTTTGAGTGACCAACTGAAGAATGATTTCTGATAAGTAATTTAAAATGTTTCTTTGTACATTTAAATTCCAATCGATTGCACTACGCTGAGAACTAAAATTCAAAATGGTTTGTTGTTTGAGCGTTCAATCTCCCATTGAAAAACCAAAATCATTGTGACAGAAGCTGGAGCGTGGGTCTCTGAGTTTCAGATTTCTCATTTTCTAGCTAATATTGAATATGATGAGGGCTTAAGATCATATTCCATCCAAGAATTTATTAATCGATTCGTCGATATCTCAAGTGTAAACAATACAAAATATTGCGTGAACCATGAGGTTGGCTTAAAAACCTTTCAGGTTCTGGAAGCCCCTTCATAGATCTGCGAAATCAAACGAAACAACCCCATGCAATTGAGCAAATCATGAGTATGATCGAAGAGTATAAGCGACTAGGTTTCACCTGCATAGAAGCTGTATTCAACAAAAAAGAAGTGCTTGATCTTCAACACGCAACTGATGAGTTAATTGAACAATCAAAACGTCACAATGTTTCTGATGAAAAATTTGATCTGGAACCCAATCACTCTACCAAGAATCCAAAAGTCCAAAGAATCAAGGTGCCTCATAAGCAACACCCTGTTTTTGCGGAAGCGGTCAGAAACCCCAAGATTCTAGAGATCTTGAGTAAATTGATTGGCGAGAACATCCGCTTCCGAAACAGCAAACTAAACATCAAAGCGGCTAATGGGGGAGCAGCCGTGGACTGGCACCAAGATTGGGCTTTTTACCCACATACCAATGCTGATCTGCTAGCAGTCGGCATTATGATTGATGATGTTGATGAAAATAACGCTCCGCTGATGATCGTCCCTACCAGCCATGAGGGGAAAACCCTAAACCATCACTTCCAAGGAGTGTTTAGTGGATCAGTTAATCCTGATTCAGAGAAAATTGACCTTTCTACTGCAGTCAAATTGACAGGACCAGCTGGTTCAGCAAGTTTCCATCATGTCAAAGCATTGCATGGGTCTAGTCCAAATTTCTCTTCTCGTCCGCGTCGACTACTTCTTTTTGAATACGCTTCGGCAGACGCCTGGCCTCTTGTAGATTTTGAGGTTTACGGAGACTTTCATGAATTTCAAGAAAAGATTGTACTAGGTAAGAGTACACTGCATCCTAGGAACGAGCCCGAACACATTATCATGCCGTTTCCACGTCCTCCGAATCCTGATTCAATCTATCGTATTCAGGAGTTTAGAAGGCAGTCATCATCACCAACAACTGAACTTCAATCGGCAGTAACATGAATCAGCAATTTGCATGGATTTTAGAAGTACGTCCCGGCTATGAGGACGAATACAAAAAGCGTCATGAAGAAATCTGGCCAGAAATGATCGATATGCTTCGTGCTTCTGGAGTACGGAACTATTCTATTTTTCGCAACGGTCTAACTCTTTTTGGATATTTCGAAACTGAAAACTTAGATCAAACAATCACAGCAATAAACGCTAGTGATGTGAATAGACGTTGGGGTGAATACATGACTCCAATCATGAAGATTGAGGTAGATTCTCAGAGAAATTTCCCGTTCTTGCTGCCACTACAGTGGCATATGGACTGACCTTCAATCTTACAAATTATTAATGAATACTGCCTCAACTCCTGTCCTAAATGTAAGAAATCTCTCTAAACGGTTTGATATGACACAAGCCCTGAAAGAGGTTTCTTTGGAACTCTTCCCAGGTGAAATTCATGCGCTTGTAGGAGAGAATGGAGCTGGAAAATCTACTTTGATCAAGATACTGACCGGCATAGAGCAACCAGATGAGGGTGAGATCACATTTTCTGGGAATCGCATTCAACTGAACAACTCCCAAGAGGCACAGGCCCTCGGCATTGCTGCTATTTACCAAGAGCCGATGGTCTTTCCAGATTTAGATGTTGCTGAAAACATTTTCATCAGCCACCGCAATCGTGGTGTATGGGTTCAGTGGAAAAAAATGTATGACAACGCTCAGAAAATCCTTTCAGATCTCGGTATGACATTGGATGTACGGGCGCCAGCCAGTGGGCTCACCTTGGCATCTCAGCAGGCCGTAGAAATTGCCAAAGCAATCTCGTTGAATGTCAAAGTTTTGATCATGGACGAACCTACGGCCTCTCTGTCTAACCACGAGGTAGAGCAACTTTTCAAGGTTGCTAGAAAGCTCAAACAAGAGAATGTAGCTGTTCTATTTATTAGCCACAGATTGGATGAAGTCTTTGAGATTGCCGATCGGATCACNGTATTGCGAGATGGCCAACACATTTCTACAAGATCAGTTAAAGAGTTTAGTCGTGAACATTTGATTAAGGAGATGGTTGGCCGGGAAGTNGATCAATTCTATGCGCCCAGGCAAAAGAAAGAAATTGGNAAGCTCGTGTTGTCAGTCAAAAACCTTTCTAAGGATGCAGCTTTTTCAGGNATAGAGTTCGATCTTCATCAAGGAGAGGTTTTGGGCTTTGCAGGTTTAGTTGGTTCAAGAAGAACCGATGTAGGACTGGCTTTGTTTGGCATTCAACCCAAGGACGCTGGAAATATCGAAGTTGATGGTAAAAATGTAACCATTAACAGTCCTCAATCCGCTCAAAATCTCGGCATTGCCTATATGACTGAAGATCGAAGAAAGCTGGGCTTGGCGATGCCACTTTCAATTACTTCAAACATAACTTTACCAGCTTTGAAACGTTACTTGGGAAGCCTCGGCCTGATANGGACCGAGNTAGAAAAATCAACTGCTGAAGAATTCANGGAACGGCTTCAAATCAAGACACCTCATTTGATGCATGAAGTTGGNAAACTATCCGGAGGCAATCAGCAGAAAGTGATGTTTAGTAAGTGGCTCAATACGCAACCAAAGGTGTTTATTTTGGACGAACCCACTAGAGGTATCGATGTTGGGGCTAAGACTGAGGTACACAACATGATTCGTGAACTGGCAGATCAGGGAATGGCAATTCTTTGTATTTCCTCTGATCTACCAGAAGTACTTGCAATGAGTGATCGGGTTTTGGTGATGCGAGAAGGTAAGCAGATGGGTATTTTGGATGGCCCAAAAGCTAGTCAAGAGTCCATCATGTCACTCGCAATGGGAGAAATGCAGGAGATGGCATGAACCAAATTCAAGGACTGCGACCCGAAAAGCTNAGAGAACTAGTACTGCTNNTATTGATTGCNNTAGTNCTGATCGTATTCAGTTCAGTGATCGAAAACTACTTGAANGCCCGACTTTTCAATAGAGTTTCGGCCAGTGTTGCCTTGATGGCTGTCTTGGCNATCGGGCAAACCATGGTTGTTTTAACACGCAATATTGATTTGTCAGTCGGTTCCATCGTTGGATTCACNGCTTATTTTGTGGGCCATCAGCTTTCACAGTATGGTGACATGCATCCACTGATNGCAATCTTGCTTGCAGTTGGNGTTGGGACCTTAATGGGTGGAATCAATGGGGTCTTGGTAGCTTATTGTCGGATTCCTTCTATCATCGTTACCTTGGGCACAATGGCTCTGTACCGCACTTTGCTAGTGGAGTATTCAGATGCTCAGACCGTATTGACNGTCAACCTTCCGCGATGGCTACTTGATCTTCCAAGCTTNAATCTTATTAGTTTTGACCGATTACACCTACGAGTTCTAGTCGTTGGGATGATTGCAGTTGTGGTTTTATTCCAAATCATCCTTAAATATACTTCCTTTGGTCGGAAGCTTTATGCAATTGGCTCAAACCCAGAAGCAGCAAAAATGGCAGGGTTTGCAAATCAGAGGATGGTCCTGACAGCATTTCTACTCTGCGGAGCTCTTGCGGGTTTAACCGGATTCATGTTCTTGGCTCGNTTTGGAAATATTACTGTTGTAGCTGGAATCGGCTTCGAACTTAAATCAGTCGCAGCTGTCGTTGTTGGAGGTGTNAACATTTTTGGTGGTTCTGGGAGCGCCTTTGGAGCATTCTTGGGTGCAGTTCTCATAGATTTATTAGAAAATAGTTTGATCCGCTGGCTNCANATTAGTGAATTTTGGCGTGATGCTTTANTGGGACTCTTGATTTTAATTTCTGTTGCAACAGACAGCATAATNATGAAGCGCTTCCAACTGTACTGGGCCAGAAAACAGGCCAGAAGTTCCCNAGAAACATAGGAAATCAATGCAATCTTATTGGAAGCATTTGCGAAGCTGGGAAGGCTTTCTTTGCTTAGTCCTTTTAATGACAATCAGTGTCAATGCAGTGAATTCTGATGCTTTTCTAAGTATTGANAACCAGATCAATCTTTTTGCGCTGTCGATTGAGAAGGTCATCATAGCCTTGATCATGGCTTTCATNATCATTAACGCAGAAATTGATCTCTCGGTTGCGTCAATGATGGGACTTGCAGCATGTGCCCTTGGATGGNTGGTCGATGCAGGTGCTTCTATGGCAACCGCCCTGGCTTTATGCTTATTGATTGGNATTGCAGGNGGGTTATTCAATGGCTTCTGGATTACTTTCATGAAACTGCCCTCTTTGGTAGTCACCCTTGCGATGCTAATT
Source organism: Deltaproteobacteria bacterium (assembly GCA_002684675.1). Lineage (GTDB taxonomy): Bacteria > SAR324 > SAR324 > SAR324 > NAC60-12 > JCVI-SCAAA005. The sequence continues at coordinate 11,910 of NYVT01000017.1, read as the reverse complement.
GGCTTCCGTGGCCTGGCTAGAGTCGTTGTTGAAGACCGCTCAATTCGTGTGTTCCCAAGCTGGTTTGAGGAACTTGGNCAACAGCCTATTTTGGGGCCATTTCCACTTTCCATGATTATTTTTTTCTTTCTAATGATTGCTTCAGTGGGAGTACTTCGATTCACTGGTTTTGGCCGTTATGTCTATGTGATTGGTATCAATAAGGAAATGGCTCGATACTCNGGAATTAATGTCACACACGTTAAACTGATCCTNTTCGCANTATCAGGTTTGATCTCAGCAATAGCTGGAATCTTGTTCGCCGCTCGCCTTGGCTCAGTTCGGGGAGANATGGGACTTGGGTTTGAACTGGATATTATCACGATGGTANTATTAGGTGGTGTAAGTATTTTTGGTGGTTCTGGGTNAATCTATGGGGTAATTCTTTCTATNCTGATCGTNCTTTATCTGAGGAANGGAATGTCTCTGAGCAACATCACAGGACATCTTCAGACTGGAGTAATCGGTATGTTGTTNATATTCTCNGCAATGGCCCCCAATCTGAAAACTTACTGGGAGTCTTTTCAGGCTTCTCGCNCAAAATAAAATTCTTACACGAGTCAGCCTATGATTTGACGTAACTNATTCTTGATGCAAAGACTACTGATCTAATCTATTGGAAATAAANCAAATCCTCTNAATAAGTGATAATCANATGATAAAAAAATTTCTTGCCGTCGCTGTAGCAGCAATGATGGTTTCNAGCGGAATCCTTATGGCACATACTGTCGCGAAGAAAGGAATGAANGCCGATCTGGTACTAATGCCTAAGTTCTTAGGAATTTTGGTATTTGATCAGGCCAACCAGGGTGCACAAGAAGCACACAAAGAGCTTCAAAATCCTGGAAAATTAGANTTTCTTGGGCCAACACCTGAAAACAGTGTCGCTGGTCAAATTGAAATCCTNACAACAGCTACAACTCAGGGGCAAGATGGCATCATGATCTCTAATAACGCTGGAGACCAAATTGCACCTGCAGCTAAATCGGCCCGAGAGAAAGGGNTGACTGTAGTAACATGGGATTCTCCAATTCCTTCCGCTGAGGGAGAACAACTTTTTATCGCTCAAGTTGACTTCAATGAGACAGGAACAGTGATGGCTGATATGGCTTTGAATATCATGGGGGATAAAGGCGGTGATTTTGCTGTCTTGTCCGCATCACCAGATGCAGCCAACCAGAATGCTTGGATTGCTGCGATGAAGGAAGCATTAAAGTCCTCAAAATATTCTGCCCTCAACTTGGTTGATGTTGTTTACGGTGATGATCAGTCTGAGAAGAGCTATAATCAAGCTTTGGCACTCGTNGATAAATACCCCAATCTAAAATTAATCATGGCCCCAACGACCGTCGGAATCGCTGCAGCGGCAAAGGCTATGCAAGATGAGGGTTTGTGNAACGAGATNAAGACCAGCGGACTGGGATTACCAGCTGAGATGGTAAGTTACACAATGAACGGATGTGCTCCAGANTTTGCCCTTTGGAGCTTTGTTGACCTTGGTTACCTTTCCTATTATGCAACCTACCTAATTGCCACAGGGCAAATGGAAGGCATTGCCGGGGAAACCTTCAANGCTGGCCGGATGGGCTACTACACAGTGGAAAAAGACCCAACTCGTGCAGAAGGACTACGGGTACTGATGGGCCCGTTCTCGGTGTATGACAAATCAAACGTTGANGCAGCTTCCAAGTAACTTATCAGTTATCGGGGGGGGGTATACCCTCTCCGANTTTCCTCCGAAATTTCGAAGTCAAGTTANANTCCAGCCTTNTACCTAGTNAAACGGTCTTCAAACAACTCCTTTTAATTTATTGAGAAAAAAATGGAATTTTGGGATCCCCATTTTCANATCTGGGATATTTCATCTANCACAAATAGTGGGCACGACAGCACAGTTCTGTTCCCCCCACATGATAGNGAAACTTATGGAATTCATGATTTTGAGAAAGATTTAACGACCTCTGGGTTTCATTTAACCGGAGGAGTCTTTATCGAGGCAGTAAGCGTTTGCCACGTCGAACTTAGTGGTGATGACTATGTTAAGTACTGCTTAGCTGAGACCAAATGGGTATCGGAGCAAATTGCTTTGTCATCAAATGATTATCATATTGTTTCGACTTTGGCCCTTGAAGATCCCAATTTTTCAAAACACCTAGCCAAACTTGCTCAAAACCCCAGAGTAATCGGNATTCGTCAAATTTTGAATTACCAGCCTTCATGGCCCCGGAATGNGCGCTTAGGAAATTTATTGGATAATGGAGCATGGCATAAAGGATTCGAAAAACTTAAAGAAATTCAATTCCTCTTCGATCTGCAAATTAACCCTNATCAAATGAAGCAGGCCGCAAAATTATCAGAAAAAAACAATGAAATTCCATTGGTGGTTGGTCACCTTGGAAGTCCAACTCTTGAAGATTTAACTTCTGGAAAAACCTATTGGGAGGGAATACAGGCCCTTGCTGATTTACCACAAAGCTCTATCAAGATTTCAATGCTTTCCTACATTGACAAAGATTGGCAAAATAATTCACTAATTGAGGACACTGTTTTAAAAATTATTGATGTCTTCGGGGTTGATCGCTGTTTTTTTGCCTCAAATTTTCCTGTGGAACTACATGAAGGTTGGCCAGCAGAAAAACTTTTTGACGCATTCAGAGATTTAGCCAAATCATTCAATCCAGATGATCAAAAAAAACTCTTTGCTGAAAATGCAAAACGAGTTTATAAGTCTTCCTTATAAATCTTGTTTGAAATTCCAATCAATTATGTCCCCATCATCAAACAAGTTTAAGCGGCGTTTCCATCCTTAACAAATGATTCAAAAACAAGCTTACATTGCGCTTGATTGTGGTGCCGAAAGTGCTCGTGTTATAGTTGGAATTCTCCAACAAGGGCAACTCCAGCTAGAGGAAATTCATCGTTTTCCAACAGGTGGCATTTCAATTGGAGAATCTCTCCGCTGGGATGTCCTGCAAATTCTCGAAGAACTCCGGATTGGCGTACGTAAAGCAGCTCAACTCAACTTACCAATTGCTAGTTTAAGCGCTGATTCATGGGGACTTGATTATGTTCTTGTTCGTGATNAAGANCCCGTCCTAACTCCACCCCGACACTATCGGGATCCACGCAACTTNGTCTCTTACGAGAGGGTTTGTGAGCGGATTGGCAAAGATTTTATCTTTGAGGAAACTGGCATTCAATTCATGCCAATCAATACAATCTATCAACTCGCTGCTGCCCAAGAAGAGTGCCCTGAATTACTGACATTTGCTGACAAACTGATCCCAATGGGTGATTGGTTCAACTACATGTTCTCTGGAGTCGCAGTTGGGGATGCTTCCATGGTCAGCACAACTCAGCTCTACAATCCCCGCANGCAGAAATGGTCCAGGCCACTAATTGATGCCCTTGGATTGCCNAATAATCTTTTCCCAGAAATAGTACCATGTGGCTCTGTACTCGGCCCAATCACTGACCAAGTTGTCGANAGCACNGGNTTGGCCAGCAACACCAAGGTCATTGCCAGTTGTTCACATGACACNGGGGCAGCTGTAGCCGGCATTCCTGCTCAAAGTGGACAAGAAGACTGGGCCTATCTTAGCTCAGGAACATGGTCCCTTTTAGGAATTGAGTTAGATGTACCCGTGATCACTTCCAAGAGCCGCCAGTACAACNTCACCAACGAGGTAGGCTTAAATCATAGTATTCGTCTACTGAAAAATATNAGTGGATTNTGGGTCATTCANGAATGTCGCCGCAAGTGGGCAAGTGAGGGTTATTCTTATGATTATTCGACTCTCACAGAAATGGCAGCGGCAGCANCNTCTTTACAATCTCTAATTAATCCTAGTGATCCNAGATTTACTACAATCGGGGAAATGCCTGAAAAAATTGCAGCCTATTGTATTGAATCGAAACAACCCGCTCCTAAAAGTCATGGAGCTTTTGTTCGGGGTTCCTTGGAAAGTCTTGCGTTATCCTATCGAAAGGTACTGGACGAACTTGAAGAAACAACCGGNGAAACCTTGCGAACACTCCACATNGTTGGCGGTGGATCCAAGAATAAACTCCTGAATCANCTCGCTGCCAATGCTACTGGTCGNAGNGTCCTCAGTGGTCCGTCTGAAGCCACTGCAATTGGGAACGTTTTGATCCAAAGTCTTGCTCTCGGGCATTTGAATTCANTCCCAGAAATACGNAACACCGTCCGAAACTCTTTTTTAATTGAAGAATATCNNCCCCAGGACCAGCATNTCTGGGATAAGGCCTATCAACGCTTCTTNANATTACCATGAAATACCCCTTATCCACCAATCGACTCTACCCAAAATGGGATGNAAACTATGCAAGTACACTGGATCAAGTTGGAAAGCTNATTTATCGATCAAATTTGCTGGGATCTGACCAACGGATTACCAACACTGGTGGAGGGAACACCTCCGCAAAACTAATAGAAAATGATCCGCTTAGCGGTGAAAAAACCGAGGTGCTTTGGGTAAAAGGATCTGGTGGGGATCTGCGAACCTCCAAACGAGAAAATTTCTCTTCATTATACCAGCACAAGCTACTTGATCTCATCCCCAAATACACCTCTGCNCCTGTAAANGGCTACAAGACCAGCATAGAAGATCAAATGGTTGGCATGTACCCACACTGCACCTTCAATCTGAATCCGAGGGCTGCTTCAATTGATACNCCCTTACATGCCTTCATCCCACATAAGCATGTCGATCATATGCATCCAAACTCAGTTATCGCAATNGCAGCTGCGAAACGATCCGAGGAACTGACGAAAAAAATCTGGGGAGACGATCTGGTCTGGTTNCCATGGCAACGACCAGGTTTTGATCTGGGGTTGNAGTTACAGAAGATTTGTCAAGAGCATCCCCGCGCACNAGGAGTATTGCTTGGCGGTCATGGTGTAATCAACTGGGCTNAAANTGACAGAGAGTGTTACGAATGGACTGTGGAGATCATTCGAAAAGCAGATGAATATTTGGCCAAGCATGATAAAGGAGAAATGACTTTCGGTGGAATTCGCTATCCTGAACTAGAAGAAGCTANACGCAGATCCTCACTTNTTGACATTCTACCCTGGCTCCGTGGCCAGGTATCCGGAGATAGGCAGCTTGTTGCGACTGTGCAGGATGATGAGCAGATGCGTTATTTCGTCAACTCTAAAGATGTCNTTCGTTTATCAGAANTGGGTACAAGTTGTCCGGATCACTTTCTGCGGACCAAGATCAAGCCGATGTATGTTCCTTGGGATCCACANCAACAGANTCTAGATGATTTGAAAAAGCTGATTCTGGANGGACTCGGTAACTATCGAAAAGATTATTCTTCATACTATGAGCACTGTAAGCATGAAGATTCTCCCGCGCTCCGAAACACCAATCCTAGCGTTGTCCTCATCCCTGGTCTTGGGATGATTGCTTGGGGTAAAAACAAGAGTGAGAGCAGAGTAACTGCTGAGTTCTATAATTGTGCACTTGAAGTGATGCGGGGAGCTGAAGCTGTAGATCAATACGTNTCAATCGATCAGCAAGAAGCCTTTGATATAGAGTACTGGCTTCTGGAAGAAGCAAAACTTCAGCGGATGCCTCCAGAACAGGAGATGTCTCGGCAAGTCGCTGTAGTAATTGGAGCAGGATCTGGAATAGGTAAATCCGTTTGCCATCGGNTGCTTGAGGAGGGATCTCACGTTGTCTGTTCAGATGCTAATTCCCTGGCTGCAGAACATACAGCTGANGAGTTAGTNNAAAAGGTAGGAGTTGGCATTGGGGTAGCTGGCAATGGACTAAGCGCCTGTGGTCCAACCCTCGCTCAATCAGCAGACATGACCAACCGCGAGAGTGTGAATCGGCTATTTGAGGATGTAGTGTTGGCTTATGGAGGAATGGACATTTTGATTATTACTGCAGGAGTTTTCTTTCCACCTGACCCCTCTGGTCGTATCTCAGATAGCCAGTGGCGCCAGACTTACGATGTAAATGTGATCGGTCCTGCAATGGTTGCTGAAGAGGCCCATNAGGTATGGCTCCGACAAGCCACACCTGCGAAACTTATTTTAACCTCCTCNGTCAACGCTACAGTTAGTAAAGTTGGCAGCCTAGCCTATGACAGTTCGAAAGCCGCTTTAAATCATTTAGTCAGAGAATTAGCTATTCAAATGGCTCCTNTAGTGCGAGTCAATGCGTTAGCACCTGCGACGGTAGTAGAGGGAAGTAGCATGTTCCCCAGAGAAAGAGTGATTTCCTCACTCTCAAAATATCAATTACCTTTNGATGAACATGAGGGTACCGAAAGCCTGAGAAAGCGNCTTGCTGATTTTTATGCCCAGCGAACTCTNCTGAAATCACAGATCTCACCAGAACACCANGCAGAGGCAATTTTTCTGCTAGCGTCCGAGCGTCTCTGTCGTACGACGGGGCAACTCATCAACGTTGATGGTGGTTTGCACGAAGCCTTTGTTCGTTAGCATCTTTAACTTNAAAANAGGGGGAAATAATGAAAGTCTGGGACCCACATTTTCATATCTGGGATGTAAGACCAAACAGTCCTAGTGGCCATGATTCAGCCCAATTATTTGCTCCAGACAAAGACCCCATTTACACCATTCAACGCTATGAAGCTGATCTTAGCATGGAAGGTTTTGAACTGATCGGAGGAACTTTTGTTGAAGCCGTCAGCGTGTGCCACACTGAACATGATGGTCCTGTCTTCGAAAATGCATGTTTAGCAGAAGCCAAATGGGTTACTGACCAATGCTCACAATCAAAACTCCCTTATCAGATTGTCGCTACAGGACCTCTGGAAAGTTCTGAATGGCCTTCGCTGTTAGCTCGACTCCAGAAAATTCCAAATGTTTGTGGGATTCGTCANATCCTGAACCATGAGCCCTCNTGGCCCAGAAACAACCTGCGTGGCAACTTGTTAGATTCGAAAAAATGGCAACAGGGNTTTAGCACATTGGCTGAAGCAAGTTATTCATTTGACTTACAATGTAATCCCCATCAATACAAACAAGCTGCTGAAATTTTTCAAAGAAATCCTNCNATCCCTGTGATTCTTAATCATCTGGGCACTCCCAAAAGAAAAGATCTTTTGGAAGGAGAGAAATACTGGGAAGGCTTGCAAGCATTAGCTGACCTAGAACAGGTATCAATAAAACTCTCAATGCTGACTTATCCAAACAAGCANTGGCATGAGGACTCCCTCATCAAGGAGACTGTCAATAAGGTGATTGATTTGTTCGGATTTAATCGCTGCATCTTCGCCTCAAATTATCCTGTAGAAAAGCTGGAGGGTTGGGATGCTCAAAGTATGTATCNGGAATTCCAACGATTAGTGGATCATCGAAATCTAAAGGAACAAGAGGCCCTATTTGCATTAAACGCAATGCGCATTTACAGGGCTTAANCATAAAAATCAGTTNAGNGGAAGACATGAGGCTAAAAAATAAGATCGCGATCATCACCGGATCAGGTGCAGGAATAGGTAGAGCAACGGCTCTACGCTTTGTGGAGGAAGGTGCAAAAGTAATGGTTGTAGATATTAACAGGGATAATGCAAAACAGACTGCACAAATGCTTCAAGAAGCAGGAGGGCAGGCAGAATATNCGCAAGCCGATGTATCTGACTCCAAAGCCGTTGAAAGAGTAATTGAAGCAACAGTCTCAACTTTTGGAAACATCCAAATTCTTGTGAACAATGCAGCGGCTTTTGTCTTTGGGAAGATTGAGGACACGACCCCAGAAGATTGGCAAAAAGTGCTCGGCGTGAACATCATCGGATACGCCAACATGGTACAGANAGTCTTGCCNCATTTTAGAGCTAATGGAGGTGGGGCCATCGTCAATGTAGCTTCTGTAAGCTCTTACATAGCCCAACCCGCTTTTGTACCCTATAANACCTCTAAGGGTGGAATCATGCANATGACTCGTTGTCTTGCCCTAGACTTGGCTTCGGAGAATATTCGAGTAAATGGTGTTTGTCCCGGAGCGATTTTCACCCAAGCAAGTGCAAATCACATGAAATATATCGGGATCAGCGTTGAGGAGGGCCGAAAATTATTCGGGCAGGATTCCCCAATGAAGCGTATGGGGGAACCTGTTGAAATCGCCAACGGGATTCTTTTTCTTGCATCAGATGAAGCCTCTTTCGTTACAGGTGCTCATCTAGTCATTGATGGTGGGGCAACAATTGACTAATAAACCCCAATCATTTNACTAGGTAGCTCATACAAAACCATAACACCTGTTTAAGTAATATTTTTTGTCTCTACTTAACGTAGCTTGATAATCCTGTTGTCCTCATTAGCACTTTTTTCTTTTAAAGCATAGGCCTCAGGTACAGAGAGATGGAACGCTGACAAATATTCCGCTAAAGCGTCCTGTTCCCCGCCAGTGTAACTGAATTTAGAAGAACGACCAGGATCTCCATTAATNTCTGCGCTTGGATAGTCGAAGTTCTCTCCGTAGCCCCCTGCCTAGATAAAGATTTAAACGATTCGNATTACTCAATTCCTGGAAAGGATAATCATNTCCTTNGTTTGCCAAAAAATTAAGAGTTACCAAGTTGAATCTCCGATCTNGGTTACCAAAAATTTCACCATCCTTGACGATCGNNTCTTTGACAGTCCCATCTGAGGTAAGACTAACTAATGACCTTNCCCNCTGACCAGTACCAGAAGTTGATCTTGGTCTCATAGTACTATCATAACTAAATTTCATTCCAGCAAAATGCGGAAAGCGACCAGGTGTCCTACCAACTGCTGTGTCTGCAAGCCCATTTTCTAATAAATCTTTCAACTCTGCAGCAGTAACAGACACCACTACTAACCCATTGTCAAAACGTAGANTTGCTCTAAGATGGCCTTCACTTACCGCCCCCCTCAGCAGTCTTAGCCTCTGGATTTGCAACGGGGGGAGTGTAAACAGCTTTACTATAATCTGTAGCGCCAGGGGGNACTAGTGCTNAGCCAATTCCTGTTCTTATTCCACCACCGTTTTTTAGAGACAGGTGTANTGGTTGTTTGCTCAATTGATTGGCGTACCACAAGTTCGCATCGGCACTCAAATTACCCNAATTGGTTTCTTCTGTTCTAACTTTGCTGCGGCGTCCATCAAGATATACTTTTGTATAANCTANNACATTCCCAAATTGTTTTGTAATCACCTCCTGNACTGCATTTCTGATTGCTATNACTCCAACATTACGGATACCCCCAACCAAATCTACAATCTCTTCAGTTGCTGCATATGCTCCGCTTACCTGTNGATCGATTGAATCAGGTTGAACACGACCTTTTTCGTCAAAAGTAACTACTAATCTACAAAGTGTTCATAGACTGTAATTTAANACTGATTCTCAGACTACTATTTCTTCGATTTCATTTTTCAGTTCAGGGGTAATCAACTCCAACACGTCCAAGGATTTCATATTTTCATGGACNTGCTCCACTCGACTGGCCCCAGTAATTACGGTGGAAACGTTAGGATTGCTCGCACACCACGCCAAAGCCAGTTGGGAAAGAGAACAGCCTAATCGATCTGAAATGACTTTGAGATTCTTCACCTTCTTTAGATTAGCCTGATCCGTTAGTTTCTCTCGGAGCCATCCATATCCAGGAAGGTTGGCTCGGCTGTCAACTGGAATACCATCCAGATATTTACCGCTTAACATACCTGAAGCAAGCGGACTCCAAATTGTAGTGCCCATCTGATATTTTTTGAAGAGTGGAGCATACTCCTCCTCTAATTTCTCCCGATGAAAAAGATGGTACTGAGGTTGTTCCATAGTTGGCTTGTGAAGGTGATATCTTTCAGCAATCTCATAGGCCTCCAACAATTCATNTGCAGACCATTCAGAAGTACCCCAGTAATGAGCTTTTCCGGAACTCACAATTTCTGACATACTAAAGACGGTTTCTTCAATAGGCGTTTCGGGATCAGGACGATGACAGAAAACAAGATCTATGAATTCCAANCCAAAACGTTCAAGCGAACGATCAATAGCTTGTCTGAGATACTTGCGATTCAGGGTGTTTTTTGTATTAACCCCAGGAACGATACCCCAGAAAAACTTGGTCGAGACCAAATANGTTTCACGGGCCCANCCAAGTTCTTTTAGAGCTTGTCCCATCAATTTTTCTGACTCCCCCTTTTCGTAAGCCTCTGCATTGTCAAAAAAATTGACCCCCGCCTCATGTGCTGCTTGCATGCAAGCCAGGGCAGTATCCAAGGGGAGCTGTTTGGCAAAAGTAACCCAGGATCCAAAGGATAAGACACTCACTTTGATTCCTGCTTGACCCAATCTTCTATATTGCATCTCCATCTACAAACTCCTNATTTTATAATTTACCTATCCCNACAAACCTAAGATAATTNATTANTATAAATTNTAGAGACTATTTCTCTGAATACCAAACTGGAAGTAGCAAAATTTCGAAAAGATAAATCAAAATGATAGTCCNCAAAAAATATCAATTACTCTTTTCNTNCTGAAGAAGTTCAAGGCGCATTTTTGTCAGCCACAAATATGCTTCTCTCAAATCCAACTTTCTTTCATAGATCGCTTTACCCACGATCACTTCATCCACCCCATCTCGCTCTAACTCCACCAGTTTTTTTAAATCACCCAGTGAAGAAACCCCCCCAGAAGCTGTTACTTTCAACCCCGTCGATGTAGCCATCCTGCGAAGTGAATTCAAATTTGGACCTGTTAACATACCATCACGAGCAATATCGGTATAAATCACTCTTTCGATACCAAATAGCTTCCACTGGTTTGCAAATTCCTCATCACTGAATTCTGTGACCTCTACCCAACCAGAGACAGCTACCTTTTCATCTTTAGCATCAAGACCCAAGATTAGTTGATTTCCGAATCTTTCGATTGCCTCCTTTAAAATTTTGGGATTTTTTACAGCAATCGTTCCGATGATAACTAAACTCACTCCCAGGTCGAAAACTCTTGATATGTCATCTAAACTTCGAATTCCACCACCCAGCTGTAGAGGGACTTTGACTGCTTGAGCAATGCGTTCTACCTGATCCAGATTCTTGGATTCACCTCGAAAAGCGCCATCCAAGTCCACTAGATGAATTTGTTGAGCACCCTGCTCTTCAAAACTTAGAGCTGTTTCAACTGGGTCTTCCCCATACACTGTTGCCTGATCCTCTTTCCCTTGAAGCAACCGAACACAACAGCCATTTTTTAAGTCAATTGCAGGAATGATCTTCACTAAAACTTCTCCACGTAATTCTTTACAAAACTTTGTTAGGATTCATCCGCGCATCTGGATGGTGCATTTAAAAAAACTGTCCAGCCAACAATCCATAAAAATGTGAGGCCCCCAAGTAGCCAGCTTATCTTGAGGCTCCAGCCTAAAAGGCCAAATCCCAAACCCAACCCAAGCTCCATATGAAAGGATTTATTGTTGAATAATATTCTACAGAGACGGCATCGACCTTGTAACCAGCAATAAGACCAAATCGGAATATTGTCGTACCAAGCTAATTGCGACCCACAAGCAAAACAGAAAGATCTAGACGGAGAAAAGCTATTCAATTTTTTCAACCTTCGAGCAAATTGATCACCACCATCGATCTGTGATTGTTTTTGACAAATTCGTCTACGATCAAAGAGAGCTTGTAGGAAACTTCCCAAAATTGCCCCAATAGCGCAGAGTGTCAAGGCACGAAAAAAAGGCGGTGCATCTATTGCATGAGTGTGGAAATCTGTCATTGCGCCGGTGTTGGATACATCGGTTTGTCACGATCATTCAGAGAGGTAGAATGTTCTCAAAACTACGATTGCTGCTGGTCTTGCTCATCGGATGGACCTTGACAGCCACAGCATACGGAG
>NYVT01000016.1:0-17391 GCA_002684675.1 Deltaproteobacteria bacterium | reverse complement strand
CGAATCACACGGCTCACCAGCCCCAGCGGACGTGATGAGTTAGCCTACCTCGAATCCACCGCTAGTGGCCTCACTAGTTTCGGTGATGGCCCATATGACAACTATTTGGTACCAATGCGCCCCGACATTGATGCTGAAGCAGGAACCTGGACTTACCAGATTAGCGGAGCTAATGAACTGAAGCTGACCGTACGAGAAGATAACCCATCCACAAGTGACGAATCCAACCTAATGTTACAACCCTATTTGGCCAGCGGACAAAGCTATAATCTCGAGACCGTTTGGCAACTGGTTGAAGGACTATACACCAACAACAATATCAATGTTGCTATCAGCCCAACAATCACTATTAGTGATGAACAATACAGAACGGTCTCTGACAGTTTCTTCAATTCAGAAACCCAAGCGCTGGTCACTCAAGGAAGGACCGATGCCATCAATATTTTTCTGGTGGATGAGATCGAAGGTGGGGGAGTCTTGGGTATTGCTGCGGGTATCCCNGGTTCATTGGGCATTCAGGGANCACATAATGGCGTGCTCGTCAGCTTGGGTTCTCACTTGTCAGGACCCTTCTTCAATCAATCTATCAATGACCAATTGCTTGCTGAAACGATTGTCCACGAAGCAGGGCATCTGCTTGGCCTCTGGCACCCAACNGAGGACAACGGAGTAGAGTTTGATCCCTTGGATGACACTGCTGAATGCAGCAANTCCATCTANGATAGCAACAATAATGGGGAAGTTTCTGCAGATGAATGTGTTGGTAATGGTGCTGAGAACATCATGTTCTGGGCCTCCTGGGGTGGTGGAGATCAGAACCAGTTTACCGAAGACCAGCGCACNATTCTCAGGCAGTCCCCGCTTGCTTACAAGGGACAACTCCAGACTGGTCAAACTGAAGATGGACTCACCCTGACCTATCCGTCTGAACTCTCTGAAACCATCGTTTCGGAAGCATCCACNGTAGCNTCTATCNAAGATTACGTTGAGTTGATGCCGGAATGTCAGAAGAGCAGCCCTCACCAAAGCATTGACCTGATTCTTGCCCAAGGCTGTGTCAATTTTCAGGACNTTCATTATCGCCCCAACTACTTGCCANGTAACCTCGACGGACTGGGCCAGATCGCTGATTACGTCAATGTAGTCCGCCAAAACGATCGTTTCTCCTANTACTTTGAACCTGTCACCTTCTCTGAAAACACCCAGGCTCTCNGCGGAGGACGCTCCTACATTGGTTTTAGCTATCAGGTCAGTAACAGNAATGCAGTGATCAGTGATAGCAATCCCTTCNTGTTGGGCACAATATTTCCCTTCACCAGAGCCTGGTGGGATGGGCTGGAAGTTGGGGACCGCTTGATTGCAGTGGATGGAACCGAGATATCAGGACTGACCGTAGAGGAAGTCAGAGACTTACTACCACGGACAGAAGCAGCGACCACCACGCTGACCCTACTCCGNAATGGTAATCAAATCCAAATCCAAACCGCCTCGGAAACACACATTTCCAGATCACTGGGTTCTTCCAACCAAATTGCCTACCTCAACCTTCGCGAGTACACCACCGTTAGTGCAGACCGAATCAGGGATGATTATCAGANCTTAGTTTCTGCAGGTAGTGGTGGATCGAATGGAATGATCTTGGATCTGCGTCAAAATGGAGGAGGTAGTCTATCTGGTNCTTGGTACCTAACAGACTTTCTAGGACCAAGTTCTGTCAATANCCAGGTGATGTTNAGCNTGCAGCAGCAATCCCAAACAACCAATTANCGATTCGGCGTCTATGGTGCGAACCTTGGTATCACCGATAGAAGTAAATTTGTAATCTTGATTGANGGAAGTTCTGCCTCTGCTTCTGAAGTCACCTCGGCTGCACTTCAAGATCTGGAGATTGCCACATTGATGGGCGGTATCACTTACGGTAAGGGAGTTGGCCAGAATGTGACCGGGTTACTNGATGGCAGTGGNGTCTACATCACCTCCTTTGAGTTACTCACTCCNCTCGGTAATTCCTGGCACNACTTGGGAGTCAGTCCNGATTATTCCCTCAGTACTGTGCTTCCTGACACCCCGGCTAACGATACCCTGCTTCAGGCAGCAATTGAATTCNTGGAAACAGGCAGTGTCAGCCAAGCCACCGTCAGCCGTCAAACTGAAAAATCTCGTCTCTTGCTTTCCGTTCCTNCCTACACGCACCCCTGGGATGGAGGTAGTCGGCTGAGGTTGCAATAGTTCATTGCTGCAGGCTTTNGGGAGTTGGTTGGGCCCTAACCAACTAGTTAAATTTATAAATTGAGTAAGTTTTGAAATTTTGACTTTGATTTTTTGTTGAAGCATAGTCCGCTTAACCGCTTTGGAAAAATAGTCATTTCCAACGAAGTTGGATCTCTCAGTACCAATCGGTATGNGTTTTTCTATTCTTTTTCCAAATCTCCCGATTTTTGTAATCCATCACTATCTTCAAGAGGAACTGATGAAGAAACTTTTGAAAATCTGTGCAGCTATCTCTATGAGTTCGGCTATTTTGGTCGGACAGGTGGTCGCTCAATCTGAAACAGTACTGAAGTATATGGCCTGGTCAGATTCCGAACTGGAATTGGAACAGCCGATGATCGCAGCNTTTGAAGCAGCCAATCCCGGAGTGAAAGTAGAATCCAGTGCCATGCCTCCCAAGGAATATTGGCCTCGACTCTCAGCGTTGGCAGCAGCTGGTGACCTTCCTGATGTNTTCTGGATGTCCTCCGGATTCATTCAGTCCTGGCAAGCAGATGGTCAGATCGACAACATTGCTGATAAAGTTTCAGNAATCAAGGAAACAGAGTGGTATGGCGGAGCTATTTCAGTAGCTCGACTTTCTGGCGGGGTTTACTCTTTCCCAAAGAACTGGGTTGCGCCCGTACTCTACTACAATACCAAGATGTTCGATGCAGCTGGTCTTGAATATCCAAACTCCAATTGGAGATATAATGATTTCCTAAAGGCAGCCAAAGCACTTACATTGGACACCAACAACGACGGGACTCCAGATCAATATGGTTACTGGGTTTATGGCAGATACGCACACATCGAACCCTGGATCTTTCGGAATGGTGGCCGATTGCTCAACGTGGATCGTACGAAGTTAGANCCNAATGCAGNAGCNNTGGAAGCCCTTCAGTTTGTGACCGATNTGGCAAACNTACATGGGGTNGCTCCNAAGCCGGAGATGATGGATGGNATTCGACANNAGGATGTCTTCCCGATGGGTATGGCNGCTATGTGGGTGGATGGTTCCTGGAATATTGATGGTGTGCGCAAAACTGCTGGGCCTGATTTCTCATTCGGAATTTCGCAAATTCCGATGGGACCTTCTGTCAGTAAAGGAAATGCTGTTGGCTATGCATGGTCCGACATGATGGCCGTTGCACCTACCAGCAAGCAGCGTGACTTGTCTTGGAAGTTCATCGAGCACATGACTGGACCAGGTAACAAGGTTGANAATTTTGGGGGAGGGAAAGTGCCAGCTTATCGTCCAATAGCTGAGAGTGAAGCTTGGTTGGAGCGAGATCAATATCCCAAGAACAAGGAAGTTATTCTGGAGATCGGCCTCGGACAAACCACAACTTCCTTCACTCCAAGCTGGAGTAANTGGCGTGGCTACGCGGCATCCGCTGGTGGGGGAATGAACGGTGAGCTGGATGANGTATTAAATGGTCGTAAGAGTCTGCAGGACGCGGTCNANGCCTTTGTCGAATANGGCAACTCNGTNCTTGCCGGAAACTGAGCTGAATGATCACACTGGCAGGAGTNTCNTCNNGGATCTCCTGCTCTTNCTTTGATAACNTCAAATGAANGCTGTTCAACGTCATCACCTGCGTATTGCCTGGTGGATGATCTTGCCGTGTACGATCGGATTAGTTTGCTTCCGGTTGTTTCCNATTCTCGCTTCCTTCCTGATCAGCTTCACAGACTGGAACATCATCGGTGTTCCTGAATTCGTTGGTCTAAATAACTACATTCAAGCTTTGACCTCGCCTTTGGGTGTCAAGGTACTGCTGAATACCTTCCAATATGCCTTGGTCTACGTTCCCCTGGCAACGGCCTTGGGATTTTCTCTAGCCTTACTGGTAGATACAGGTATCAAGGGAGTGGTCTTTTTCCGGACTCTATATTTTCTACCTTTCATCACTGCCACAGTAGCCATAGCGATCAGTTGGAAATGGATGTTTGCAACTCGGTTTGGTATTCTCAACGCCTTCCTGTCCTGGCTGCATCTCTCAGATCCAATCGCCTGGCTGAGTAATCCCAATGTAGCTCTCATCTCTGTTGCAGTGGTGATGGTCTGGAAGGATACAGGATTCTACATGGTCTTGTTCCTAGCAGGTCTCCAGACAATTGATCGAACCCTGATTGAAGCGGCAAAGTTGGATGGAGCAAACCGCTTTGCTATCGTCCGGGACATCATCCTACCCCAATTAGCCCCGATGACGTTCTTCGTGTTGCTGATTGCTATGATTAACTCCGCGAAAACCTTCGAAGCAACTATCTCTCTGACCAACGGAGGCCCTAATAACGCCTCTACAACGCTCGGGTATGCCATTTACCAGAACGCCTTTGTGCACTTTGATATGGGACTGGCATCTGCCCAGAGTTGGGTGTTGTGTTTGATTGTTGGGGGGATTTCTTTGTTGCACTATCGTTTACAGCAACGAAAAACATGAATTCTCGTTCTATCTCAGCGCTGTTGATCTATCTAGGACTGCTTTCTTATGCGGCTGTCACCCTCTTTCCACTGTTGTGGATGGTGATCACTGCAATGAAGTCAGGAAGAGAGTTGTTCCGACTGCCCCCAAGCCTAGTGCCAGATCTTTTGGTGGCTGGAACTCCTTTCGTAAATTTTGTGGCGGTGTTTGAAAAATCAGGTTTTTTGGGAGCAGTACTGAACTCGATGCTGGTGGCCACTCTGGCAGCAGTTGGACAGTTGATCACCTGCTCAATGGCGGGATTTGTCTTTGCGAATCTGCGTAACCGGGTTTTCACTGGAATTTATGTGCTATTGCTAAGCACCATGTTTTTTCCTACTGAGGTAACTCTGATACCAGAGTTCTTACTTTTTCGGCAACTCGGATGGTTGGACACCCTGCTGCCACTGATCGTACCCTCCTTTTTCGTTGGAGCCTTCGGCACCCTGATGATGACCGGATTCTTCAAGAGCATCCCATTTGAAATCGAAGAAGCAGCTATTCTGGACGGAGCAAGCTCTTTTGGCATCTTCAAGGATATCTATCTGCCTTTTGGTGCCCCTGCTCTTGCAAGTCTATTTCTGGTTGCCTTCATTGCCAACTGGGATGAAGTTTTGCGGCCAGTGATCTTCAATAGTTCTCCGGAGGTAAAAACCCTACCGCAGTTTCTTTTGGATTTTGTGGGTCAATACGAATCACAGTGGACAGTATTGTTGGCTGGATCATTTTTGGCGACCCTGCCGTTAATCATTATCTACATCGGTTGCCAGAAGTGGGTCGTCGCTGGTTTCGCAAGATCCAGCCTTAAGTAAACTTCAATCAAACAATGGGTTTGCAAACTCTACCCAATAGGGTTGGTGATCTGATGCAACAGCCTCACTATCGATCCACGCTCCTACAACTTTCTTGGATAGTTTGGCTGTTGCAAAAACATAATCAATACGAAGTCCTGATCCTGTTTCGAAATCTCTAATCAGGGATACGCCATCTTCTTCTTTATTACCGGCCACAACCCAGGTATCCGCCAAGCCATCAATCGTCAAAAGCCTGGAACTTGGGTCATGGGGATGAGGTGTTCCCACGAGCGCCTCGTACTCTAGGCTTCCGGGTTTTAAATTAAAATCACCAAAAATTAGGGCATCGAACGGTACCTCGTGCTCATTAATCCCCTCCGACCAGTCTTGTCCTGCTGAACCAGAAACCACAGAACCTTCGAAAGGTGCTTCCAAAAAATGCTGCTTCAGTTGTTCGATTTGTTTCAAGCGCAAAACTGGAGACAGGTGATGGAGATGCGTACAATAGGCGCGAATTGGGCCAGCGGGTGTAATGATCACTGTTTCCAACAAGCCTAGTTGAACAGAGAGGTAATTAGCACCTCCCATTCTCGGGGTATAGAGCAAATTTCTGGATTGGACGATTGGCCAGCGGGAAATAATCATATTGCCGAACTGACGCCTTTCATTCCCTCTGGGATGATGTCGTGAAAGCGCATCCACTGTTGGCCCATATACCCAAAAATAATCCGAGAAACCATCACCCAAGGCTTGTGGTTGGTCGATAAAACCTGTCCGTGGCGCTGCTTTATCGACTTCTTGAAATCCAATGATATCGGCTTCCTGAACCGCTTGAACGACTCGTTGAGGATCAATCTTGCCATCACGCCCCTTGCAGTACTGAATATTGTACGAAACAACTCTCATGCTTTACTCCAGCCTTGATAATTTATTGCAGACAGATCATTCACGCCATTTCAACAACCAAATTTTACTAGTTGCGACAACTCAAACTGTTCTCACTCTTGTATTTTTTGAGCTAACTGAAGGCTCCAGATGAATATATCCAGATCAGTGTGAGAAGAGTCTTTCACTCTAGTATGATAGTCAAATATTCTTGTGTTTGAGCTAGTAGCGTAAGCCATGGAATAAGCTCCAAAAAATTAGGAGCATGATCAACGCAAAGGGCTACGCTGCTGCGATAGCCATCCACTGTAAGCCTCCGAGACCTCCTGAAAACAAAAGCATAGTAGCAGTACTAGAAATCATCAGACTCCAGAAAATCTTTTTGGCTGCAGAAGTAGATAGCTGACCACCAGAGGTCATCATTGACAAAGCTAAGGTCACNGATTCCNCNGAGGTCACAAGGAACANAACCAACNGCAAGACGGGGGTAAGAGATACTTCCTAGCAATGGCTGGTGGGAAAGAAAGCCCCCGATTTGCTACCAAGGCAGCTGTCTATTCTGGGACATTCGCCAAGCCCTATTCTGCTGAGTTATCCGGCACTTAGAGCATCTCTGCTCTTGTAGTCCGTAAAAAATGGAAGCTTCTATANNAAAGCTGAGTTAGCTGGCATTGGACAGCAAGAAGTGAATGGATCCCTTTCGCTAAGTTAAGTCACNTTGCTGGGAGTGGTACAGCACAGAAGCGAATTTGGTGGTGCTNTAGAAGCCAATAAGTCAGACCTTGGTAATCAGATCTTTATCTTCAATTTAGAATTGCCTTCCGAATCTCTGATNGGTTNTGTAGAGAGCCTAAAAAAAGCTGTTCAATTAGCCTNCCGTTNNTCTCCGCTNAAATCCTNGGTTGGTTTCTTCCAACTGAGAAATCACTCCCAAGGCCCCATGTTGNAACTGGGGCGAACTCCTCATTCTAAAAAACTGGTGGACATCTTCNGATGGAGGGTATTACTTTANAAGTAGACTCTTNAGGACAGGATAGTAGGTGAGCAAATCAGGCGGATTAGCTGATGNGCTTTTNGATTGATCNTCATAATCTTCGCAAACNAATAGCTTCTTTTGTGAAGGGGAGTGTGGAGAACTCCTCCAACTCTTCAGGATTCATGGGCCCNCCTTGGAGTTGAAGACTGAGCACCGAGGCAGGGGATAAGTTATCAAAATATCCCATTTCCGTGGAGCAGAGATAACGCTTGGCTTCTACATGCCAGCGAATAGGCTCAGTCACGCAAGTCGNAAACCATTTTTCCAGTGNATTGGNACCCACCGTNTCATGATTGGCATTGACTCCCNACTCCGCAATGTTTTCGCCAAGGCCANGGATTAGGTGTCCATAGTCATGAAGCAAGGCAGCAGCGATCATGGATTCATTCTCACCAGCTTCTTGAGCCAAATGAGCTGCCTGCAGAGCATGAGCTAGTTCTGTCACTCCTTCGCCATAATGCAAATATCCATATTGCTGATAGGGTTGCAGCAACTTATGAAGNACTTACTTTCTCAAAATNTGAAATACTCAAAAATCTTAATAGGCGGTCTCGGCCAAAGCCCACTGAGACTTTGCGCACTTCTAAGAAANAAACCTTACGAAACTTAGTCCANTGCGGGTTGTACCTGGACAAAATCACAACCGACCCGACCCACNTGCGAGATCAAAGCCATTGCACCGGAAGTATAGTAGCACTCGGNGTCTTCCGCTTCTAGAATNTTTTCCTGATTGAGCCACGCAGTAAGTTTGTTCTCAACAGCCTGCAGTGTGAGTTCGTACTGATGACCTAGCTTCCAGNTCTGGTCACAGGAAGCAAGTGTTATGTCTTTTCCTTCATGACTTCTTACGATACGCACCCCATCTTCTGTGACCAGCAGTGCATAGTAGCGCGTCATTCCTTGCACACGAATTCCAAGTCCTCCAGCTTCACACATATGCGGAGTCATTCGAGCTGTCACCCTATAATTTTTCCATTCCCGGGTGCCTTGCATCAATAGCCCGCGACCAACGTTCTGAATCAGGCGATACGGCTCCGGGTTATAATCTTGTTGAATTAATTTTTCGTTCCCATCTAGCCCGTCNACCCAAGCAGACCTCCACATGACCGGACCTNCTTTGCTGCGATTATGCCTAGCAACTCCTGTCTTAGTAGGGCGGTTCAGTCGGATACTCGGCTCNCCTGTCCAAGTAAGGAAATCGAGGTAAACAGTGCCGTTATCACCAACCTTACCATCTAGCTGAAGGCCTATGAATGCAATTGGATAACAACTAGTATCAGGAACCTGCCAAGATACATCCTTAGANCTTCCGGGTTCCAGTTCAATAGGTGGACTACAAATCTGTGTAAGTTCGTCCAATTCATTATAGTGTTTGATGTACAGACAATTCTGAATTGTAGTCTCATTCAAATCATCAGCTGTGACTCTAGCTGTTATTATTTGTCCAGAATAAAGGGTGGGGCTNGCGAGCAGGGAGTACCCTCTCTTATTGAAATAAGTAGAGATATCTGCAGAAGGTGAAAAGGTTGGTGTCTCTACCCTNGCAGTGCGCCCTATCGCTAACGCTTTGTAGTTAATCGCCAGTGAGCGGGTTCCTGTTTGACTATGGCCTGCGGTGTTGCAGACTNTAGCCGTGCCGGTTGATGCAATNGATTCTTCACAAACAAAACCTTGAACCGAGCCCGGTAACTCAAAGTGAAAGCGAGCGCCATTTTTTGGGTACTGAGGACATAGACCATGCAGTTGTCTTCCAGCATTTGCCAGGTAAACTGCTTCTGTAGCAGCATCGCTGATCGAACGCCCACCATCCGCTGTAGGCAAGTAAAGCCTGTCGGCAACAGGACCACGCCAATCGGGTCCCTGNTTGAGTCCTTCTAAGCCATTCTTGATTCCCATCAAACATCCAAGATTTCCNGCGTTGCAGTCCGTATCCCAGCCCAAAGTGTTGACGATCATCATGGTTTTTTGGAAATCATCGTCACCATAAAGGAAGGAGAAGATGATTAATCCATGATTGGGGATCATGTGGCAGTTCCCCCCGTATGTATCGTAGCCNTAGTTTTTGGCCAAAAAAGTAAAAGCCTTTCGCCAGTCTGGTTCACGAGTATGCAACTCTCGCAAATCTGCAATCATCCGCTGGATCAAACTATCTTTTGGGACTAATGACACTGCAACATCAATTAGAGTTTGCCGGTCTGTCTCTACAAAAGCTTGTGCCTCAAGTGCCGCGATCACCTGTGCACCGAAAATCGCCTCACCATCATGACTCACACTTCCAGCTCGCTTGGCTAAATCTGCTGCGAGTTCAGGATCGCCAGGTGCGACCATCGCCCAACCATCAATAAAAATCTGGGCACCAATTTGCTCAGCTACCACCTTGCTGTTAAGTTCTATCGAACCGCTTTGAGGTGCCTTGATTCCCTCCTTAAGTCGCAGAAATGCTGTATGTTCTGTGGAGTTGCCCATTCCTCCCCACCAAAGAATAGCCTTGCGATCAATGATGTAATTCAGCCAGGTANAGCCAATCTGAGCTGGAGTGATGTCCTTGGAGTAACCGTAATCTTCCAAAGCTCTGATGAANGTAAAGGTTCCAGAGATATCATCATCCGTGACAATCAAGGGAACGCTTAACTTCTCATGAACGTAGTAGTGTATATCCCCCAATTGATTGGAAATCTGTTCATATTCCCATTGTTCAAAGGGTCTTCCCAAATAGACTCCAATGATTTTTCCCAATACACCTGCNTAGACACTTTCTAAATATTGATCTTCAAGTAAATATTTCATTTTTTAGCCTTTGGTTNCGCCACTTNTTAAANCAACGANAAATCTCTTTTNAAGTAANATNAAAAGAATAGTAANGGAATTTACCATCATCATAGTATGCANACTTACNAGTCCCNGTTGGTTCTAAACNGACTCTGAAAAGTAAAGAGAATAGTAAAAATTNNTTTTGCTGATTGATCCTAAATGAATGTTAGAGCAAAAAGAAACTCATTCCAAACAGCTAAACCAACAGCTAATGCTGTAGTCAGGAAAACAGGCCATGATAAAGGTTCGGCAATAAGTAAAGAAGTGTCTGAAAGGTATTCGCTCCATTCATTTTAGCTGAGTCAAATAATTTTTCCGGTAATTCAACCATGTATGACCTAATTAAAAACGTAGCAAATGGTGTATTTAATAATTAATGCAATATGGGTATTCACTAATTTCATTTGTTTCCACATTAGAATCAAATCTTCCTTATGATTGTTGATATTAAATTGATGATAATCATTTTTCGCCAACAAACTAGCCAACAAATTGAATTCTCAGAACCCTGAAATCACACGAATTTTTCTCACTGTTTAGACTGCTTGTTGAGATTCACAATAGTCCAAAACGCTATGTNGTTATTCCGTCAAAACCAAGCAAAACCCTTTCTTCGAACCAAGTCTGACAAGACTGTGATCATTCTCAGGCAAGAGCAACCAATTTGGGATTTTCTTGAAGAATTCTCGGAAGCAAATGGGCGAGGACTCAAAATTGGGCCTCTGCTATCTGAAGTACATTTGGTTCCCAATCCAGGGGGAAGCTTATAGCAAAGCCAAAGTTTAGTGTGATTGAGATGTCTTTAAGGAATTCCCGTTTGACTTTCATTCACAACTAATTGAGCAGGAGACCATAATTTGAAAGTGGAGCCTGACAAAATCCCAAGCAATACGGGTTTTCGACTCTTTTAGCCTAATGCTGATTCCGATTGCTTGGTTGGGCGGGTTATCTTCCCACCTGAATGGGTGAAACGTTGTTGCTGACGCCTCATCTAACGCACTCACTCAACTTATCCAACTGCACTGGCAAAATAGCCCGATTGATCTACACCTACCAATACATTCCGTCTTCTGGGTATGTTCTCAAAGTTTTATCTGAATTTCTGTAGGCAGACAAAAACTCATGTACTTCATGGACCATTGTATTTAAAAGTTGGTCTCCAAGGCTAAATTCTTCAAGTTGTCTGTACACAGACAGTTCACTTGCTGCAATCCAATGACAATAGAAAAATTCCTCATTTCTAATCCATGTCTGTATACATTTTGCGTACTTACCATGTAGGCCGTCTACCCATTCTTTTTCAGTTTTTCTTTTCTGCGGTGGTGTTCTTTTTTCTGGTGGAGTCANAACTTTTCTGCGTGCTTCATCAGAAATAAAANTGTGGACCGCANAGAAATGNTTCTCTTCCATTTTTAACTACCTCCAATTTCCTAGGGTTACCAACATACTCTTTTGAACAACGCTGATTTATTAGGGTGGATTAGTCTCTACCACTTGTCTCCGTCTTCAGGGTAATTCCTTAGAATTTGATCTGAATTCTGGAAATCAGACAGGTACTGGTGTGCCTCTTGGACCATTGAATTAAACCAATTTCCTTTGGCACCTGATTCATCTATTTTCTTANATATCCTGCTCATTCTTTGCGATCCAGTGACAGTAAAAAATCGTCATTTGGGATCCAATATTGAACAAAAGTAGCAGGGTTTCGTTCGGACCAACCACTAGACCACTCACGCTCTGTTTCTCTTTTTTGCNGAGGGTTNCACTTTTCTGGTGGACTTAGCCAGTTTCTCCTTGCTTCATCAGAAATCCAATTGTGTACGACAATAAAGTCGTATCACCTTATCGCCTTCTTCTAAAATACGTTTTACGTGCTTTGGAACATCATTTCTTCTGGATTTATTTACTGCTGAGAATTTAATTTTAATCCCATTATCTTCCAACAGAGGAAGAAGTTATGCGCTAAAGTTATTGTTATTCCTCACTTCTTGCTGCATTTCAAAATAGACATCCCAATCTTCCTTTGAACCCCAAAGCTAAGCCAGGAGTATGTGATTGGGATTATCTTGGTCTATAAACCTCTCCAATCGCTCACAACCTCACTGAGATGCTGTGAAATCATTGCTTTCAGGACTATCAAGTAATTCAAGAACTTGATCACAGTTGCCATCTTTCACTGTAAGGGTAATCCAAACCAGAATTGCCATAGGGACTCCTTGTGCAGAGAATACATTTGACGCATGAAAAACTCTTTTTTGCCAGAGCGGAGGTCACTATTGGCAAGTCAAATTATCAATTCATAGATAGAGATTATCAAGAATTTAGCCCAAAGAAGAATTGACCCAGAGGTCTAACTTGAGTCGTTATCCAGCCCAATGAATGAACGAGTACGTTCAGCGATGAAGGCGAGAGATTATTAATTTTGGGAGATTTTTATGGGTTTGATAATCCTACGAAGGGCACAAGGGAGCGCAAAAAGGCAGAAACGGGCAACAAGGTTGAAGGTCGAAAGAGCTACTTGGAAAAGAATTCACAATTGGTAAGATAAATCAAGCAGTTGCGGCGATTCAATCTATTGACCAAGAAGCGAATTCGTTTTCAGAACATTGCTGAAGAGCTCGGCACGTTGGCTATCAATCGAAGAAGGGTGGCAGGCTCACTGCTAAGCAGGTGCAGTTGTAAACAATCAGCTTCTATAGTCCGTCTGGAGCCATCACAAGCAACGCCTTTCTTTTTCGAACTCATACCGCGCCTACCGCTTATACTTCCGCTCTATTTCTGCTTTAGTCGGGGCTGCCGGATCAGGCACATCAAGAAGCTTACGCAGTTCAGCATAGGCAACTATGTCGACTGGATGCCTCTTGGTATTTATGAAAATGTGCCAGCGATCGTGCTCTCGTTCCGGCCATGTCATCAACTGCAGGCTTTGGTCGCCGTAATCGTGAATGACCTTAGCCAGAAAGACGAACATCACAGCAGATTTAGGTACTCGTACTTGATCATTTTCACAGCGCACTATGGTACTACGTGACACGCCACAAGCATCGGCTAACTGGGCTTCAAGGTAGAGCCAACCGATATTCATGAAGCCACTAGCTGCGCGACGGGCTACAAAAGAATTCTGGATCTAGATCAACTAATGAAATTGGGGCGGGCATCGATACATCTCCTGTTTGAGGCGAAGGCAAGNGGGCAGGGGCGCAAAATCAAGGTGAAATGAATGTAGGTATATTAGGTTCCCACTCACGGGGAAAAATCGCTTTAGGCTGCAACGCTGTAGCTTATTTTTGNCGATAGAGAGATATCTTCCACNGCGAAACCACAATATTTGCCCCCTGCGCAAGGGGATACTGAGCCAAAGCTTAATTCTAAGGTANCAGGTTCGTATGAAAACGACTGGTAATCCACTTACGTCTATCGATAGCGACTCAGGCAACATCANCAGTCGTTCGATCATTTTGGCATGATAGNAATCTCTCTCATGAAGGGCCGCTAGGTAAGCCTGCCGATGCTCCTCNTTCTTGTGCGGGAATTTCAAGATGAGATTGCGACTGCGATCGAACTTGGCTTCGATTTGGGCAAGGCTACAACCGTCACCAATCATCTCACAGACAGCGTCGAGATTTTAATCGATCAAGTCGCAGAATTTTGCTTTTGGTTGATAAAGAAATCTGCCGAAATTTTCCTCTGCTGTTTAGTTAGAATTCACTCACCAATGTTAGCTTTAATTCATCAAAATTTTTCATCCCAGGAAATTAGAGATTGTATCTCACTTTCAATCTAGCTCAATTTCAAATTTGTACGGATTTTTTGAATCGGGTCGATACTGTAATTCAATAATATCACCTTCATTCCCAGTAATGACCGCATCTTCTACATCGAGATCAAAAAGTAAAATCTCTATGCTTGGCCGTATTCGCCTGACAATTCTTCGCCCAGAATCAGTAGCCTTAATTTTCCATTTATTGATACTCAATCGCTCTAGTTTGCGTGTAGATCGTTGAAAATTAGATTTGGATTCTGTAATGATTTTTGTTGCTTGAACAGTATTATCATCAACATTAACGAATTCAATATTAGATAATTCTTCTTGGGTTGGGATCGAAAACGAAAAACTTTTGTCTCTACTGTGTTCAATAATAACCAAATTGAATTTTTGTGAGAGCAATTTCCCAGATCTAGTGGTGATTCTAGCCTCAAAATTACCCTTCTCTGCTTGAAATTTAGGACGTTCGATAAACACAATATTCTTTATCAACCATCTATCAGATTCTGTTAAGATGCCATTAATATAAATCCCTTTGATTAGATTGTTATTGTTTATACTATTTAAATTGTTTTCACTACCAGTACTAGATATTGCTAATCCGGAAATAGATTGACCACTTACTTGATATGATGAACCAAACTGCGCTGTCAGATCTTTTTGGAACTCGTATAGTTTTTTGTAATGATAATCTGATATCCAAACACGATTACAATAACTCATGATATCATGATGAAGTGATTTTGATAGATATAGCTGGTTTCTGAAATCGTAACCAACTTTGCCAAGTCTTCCAAAATCATCACCACCTCCAGTGGTATTATCTGAGGCACCATTACCAACTGGGGATCTGTTATAAGGATAAAGATGATCGGGACTAGCAGCCCCCGCAACTAGTGAGTCATTTGTTTCATCATCACATATAATATGTGGTAATCCGTGGATATGACCTATTTCATGGGCAGTTGTGCTAAGAATATATTTTGGAAAAACTACTCCAATCCCAGAAAGTAGAGCTGAATTTGCACCATTACTATTACGGTACGCTACTCCAGCTGTACCAGAACTAAATGAAGATTCACCACCCGTCCAAAGGCCATAATAAATTATTTTGTTCTGGCTTCCGTCAGCTGCTTTATCTAGCTGTCGAAAAGTTTCAATTTCACCCAAAGCAGAAGAATAATTATTTTTGTTATTGGAAGTTGTTAATTGTGACCCAATTTCGTATGTAACGTTCTCATTTGGATACATTGCTTTCAAATAATTAATTACATTAGTTAACGATGAGTCGGATACAATTAAATTATCATTGTTTCCACCNCTTACAAATACAGGAACAAATTTTATTTTAAGATTTTCACCTGCCTGCANTCCCAAGTTTTGGAATGAGCCATCAGCTGGAAAATAATTGTTGACTTCATTTGTTTCANTAGTTTCGTTATCTGGATCAATGATTAACCTGTAAGTAGCACCATCAACTAAATACGTAGAAGGTAAATAGAAATCTACTGGATAATCAAAGTTTTCTGAGGTCGATTTTGTTGAATTACGCAGTGAAAAATATTCACTAACTGAATTCAAAGTATTCCCATTCACCTTGCCTTCTAACTTAACTTTTGATTTTATACCATCAACACTACCAGATACTGAAATAAAAGCTCTTAACCTTGTTGATTTACCTATTATACCAACAATATTTACAGGTGTCTCTGAAGCGTTATCAGGTTNAAATTCAACAGTCTGATTTAAGATNACATCATTTATTGATAAGTCGTAGGTTGGANTGTTTGATGGAGTAGCTTTAACTGGTACTGTTTGATGGCTTGTCATCCCATTCTTTTTCGCTTGAATAACAAAGTTATACTCCATATTGTTGCTAAGTCCTGAAATGATCTTGCTAGTGTTATCTCCACTGNCAATTGTTTGGTTGTCGAAATTTCCGGTAGCTCCATATCTGATAATATATTCANTTGATCCGGCCACTTCACACCAATTTAATTTTATTTCAGAATTTCGGCTTTCAATCCATACTTCAGAGGGTGCTATTGGTGCTGATNCACCAATAGTAATGTTATCGTGAAAAGTATTTACGATATTGTTATTTATGTCTCTCATTTTTATTGATGAAGTCCAAACTTCNCCAGAATTAAAATANTGACTTTTAATCGTTATATCTGACCCACTTTTCGTATACGACCAACCATTAACACTATTATCATCTTCAAATATGTAATTAATTTTNCCGCTATCAGACCAATAAACTGGTGAGTTACCTTGCCCTATACTGATNANAATATCTCCCTCACAAATTAAGCCACCGCACGATGTACCATAAGTAATGTTTGTTGGAATCATTGAGATAGTNTGATTTCCACTTTGATTATCATAATTGTATATCGTAACCTTACTACTATTGATGGTAGGATTTGTTGTTAAATAGCGAAATTGTGGTGAATGTAGTGTTGATGGAAAAACTCTTCCACACATAGTACCATCCGAAACAGATGTGTTTATTNAGTTTGNTGNNGTATCANCAGATCCACCGCCACCTCCCGTTGGTCTAAACGGTTCTNTAGNCGTAGTTTCTTCTTCCTTTTCAAGTCCTAAAAATTTACAANTAACTAAANTAAATNNAATCATTAAAGCNATTGCTACGTGAAATAATTTTTTCATGTTGANNATNTTTANAAGTTGATNNANTANTTACTAGTATANANAAATNTANATNTTTTTGAAAAATTTCTATTNGTTTTTCATATTTTGTTAACAATTATATAGATCCTCATGGATAAAATTGATCTCTATTTGTGAGGGACTCATTTCGTGAGTTAACGCATCGATGTCCAACTGCTGAGCTTCGCAATAGTCGTACATATTCGAAGAGGAGATCGAATTCGTTGAGCGCATCAATCCCATAAAATTGACCTGTCGCCTCAGGCCGACCAGATCTACCTATTAGGGGTGCTAAAGGATAATCATGATCCTCATTGATTTTTGTGAGGTAGAATTCCAACTCTGGCGCTATGGCTATTCCCCAGTCTTCTGTCTCATAGAGTGCCAGGACCCTGCGCAACATGTTACGTGGGAAAATTTCAATAGCGCTACGGTTCATGTGCAAACAATCCTGAATCACCTGGGCTATGGGTTCCTGGGCCCAGGGTACGAGACAGATCGTGGTTGGGTCAGGCTGTAGATTCATGTCTCCATCTGGATAATTCAGCGCTTCAATCTTCTTCTCATCCACCCAGTCACCTGTGACCGTCTGTAGAAAAAGGTCCCCCGGCAGACGAACCTTCCTTGCGTAACAACTTTTCAGCGGGCATGATCTTCCCCCGAGCAATTCCTGTCAAATCAGGAATCAGACACTCGACTTCAGTGATC
>NYVT01000015.1:0-25295 GCA_002684675.1 Deltaproteobacteria bacterium | reverse complement strand
CACGGCAACACGCAGATCAGTCTGGTCCAAGTGAGCAGGCTTTAGCGAGTGGTTGACCCACTCATAGCCAACTTCGTAAACATCTTGTTGGGTTCCGAAAGGAACCGTATCTCGGGCATTCTTGGAACGCTGATAGACTAGGCTTCGTTCCAGACGATTGAAAGGACGACCGCCTGTATCAGATTCTACAAAGTACTGGTAAAGCTCGGGGCGAATTTCTTCCAGCAGGTAGCGCAGGTGGCCAATGATTGGGAAGTTTCGAGGGACAGTCTGTGATTTCTGAAAGACATCACGAAAACCAAGTAGAATGAGTGGTGCACCGATGACTAGGGTCCAGAGAATTTCCAGATAGATCGGAGCAACTGCGGCCAGCATACCAAGATATAGAATCGTGAGGACATAAAATACCTTACGTACACTGATAGGTGAATCAGCAATCATGAACACTCCTTAAGGATGAAAGTCAGCTGCTCAGTTTTGTTTGATGCGGGAATCTTCATTGAGAACTGCCAGTGCGTGAATCGAGGACGGGAGCGTGAAGTAGAAACGAGAGCCTTCGTCCAAGGCACTCTCAGCCCAGATCTGTCCGCCATTCTCACGAACAAGCTCGTGACAGAGGATCAACCCCAGCCCAGTGCCTTTTTCATTGGCGGTTCCGACTGTGGAGAATGAGGTCTCGATTTGGAACAAGTCGCTCAGGTGCTGGGAAGCAATCCCAACACCATTGTCCGCAACACAAATGATGATCGTGCCATCCTGCTGGCTCGCATAGACCTGAATCTTGCCCCGTTGCTGAGTGAATTTGATCGCGTTAGAGATCAAATTCTGCATCACCAGAGAAAGATGGGTACGGTCAGCGTAGACCAGCATCTCAGGATCTAGTGAACAGTCAAAATGGATCTTCTTAGCCAACAGGTTGCCCTGCAGGAGGCTCAGTACCATTTCAACCCGCTCGCACAGCAACAATGGCTCTGGTTGATAGCCCATACGACCCGACTGCAATCGAGTCCATTGCATCAGATTCTCAAGCAGGTTGAGCAAGTTCTGCGCACCTACATGAATATGGTTTCCGTAAGACTGAATCTCTTCTAGCGTGAAGTCAGAAAGATCACCAGAAAGAATTTCAGCGAAACCCAGAATCGAATGAAAGGGACTTTTCAGATCGTGGGAGATGATTGAGAAAAATTTATCCTTATTAGCGTTCTGTCGCAGCAGTGCCTGCTCAGAATCTACAAGGCGGGCGTTGAGTTCCTCCAATTCTTCTGTCCGCTGACGAAGCGTAGCTTCCATCTGCTTTTTTTCGGTGATATCCGACTGAATTCCAATGTAGTGCGTAGTTTTTCCTGCCCCATCTCTGATAGGGGTGATTGAAAGTTTGTTCCAGAAGGGACGTCCGTCAACAGCATAGTTGAGTAATTCGACCGTGCAGGAGGTCTTGGTACGAAGCGCCTGGCGGATTGTTTCAATAGTGTTCTGGTTTGTTTCTGGGCCCTGAAGAAAGCGGCAGTTGTGTCCCAGCACTTGGTCCAACTCATAGCCAGTAATTCTTAAAAATCCGCTGTTGGCATAGATGATTGGATTCCCATTCTGAGTTGCATCTGTAATTGTAATCCCCTCGTCAGCAGCTGCCATAGCTCGGTTTCGAAGTTGTAGTCCCTGCTCTATCAGGGCACTTTGGGAAATGTCTTCGTGGGCAGCCACTACCCAGGTACGCTTGCTGAAACTGAAGTGTGTGAGAGATAGTGAAAACCAGCGTTGTTTTGTATCACTGTGGCAGGGATACTCCATTTGAAAAGAGCTCCTCTCCCCAGACAGCAATTGCTGGATCGCTTCAGCTACATTTCTCGCATCCTCCGTCTGGACCCCAATGGCTTCTTGACAGATTCCCAGATAGTTGCGCCCTATCCCCCAATTGGGATCTTTGTATGAATTGGCCATACCGAAATGACGCCAAGCATCGTTGACCGCAACAATCACTCCCTGCTCATCAAGGATAGCAATATGAATAGGAAGGGAGTCCAAAGTCTCCTGAAAAAATTTTGTAGAACTATGAAACGGAAGAACTTTTTCCATAAGGAATTTTGTAGCGTCAGAAGCACTACTGACGAACGAGTGGTGGGGAGAAGAAAGAATCCTTAGGCGAGATGTTTCTCGACTTGCTGCCGTAATTGACAGGGTGCAATTGGCTTCCGCAAGTATCCTTGTGCTCCAGCTTCCAAAGCGGCCTGCTCACGACCACTTTCCTGCTCAGCAGAGAGAAATAGTACNGGAGTTTGGTGGTCGTAGCGACGCAACTCTTCACAGAGTTCTATCCCAGTTCGCTGGGCTAGATTCTGGTCCATNAGAATCAAGTCTGGTTGCATCTCTGCGACCNTNTCGTGAAATTNATTTTCTTGCTGNAAGCAGATNAATTTCCANGTTGGCCTACGNAAGACNGCCTGAACCAAATCNAGNCTGGGTTGCTCGTCGTCNAGCGCTAAGATGATNTTGGGTTTAATNAAATTATTCACATTCTGCCAATATAGAAATGGTTGTTAGNGAAGAGCAAACTAATTTTTAGATAAATCTATTNTTTTTTTNNTNNGCATGTTTAGGGNCTGATCAAATTTTCTCTCATTTTTCTANCATTTGGTTTCTACCATGCANTAGNNTNNCTNTNTAANANNNNAGTCNANANCANTNGCTACATACCTTGTGCCATTTCAGAGATNGAAGATGAAGAAGNTCAGATGCTGANTTTACANNACTTGGCTNGGNTGAAAAACNAATGCGGGCNAGAGNATGNAGGTTTAAAAAGAACAATAAACTNTTTTACGATCCTCTTTTGTCATTTTNTNATAAAATAAAAATTCANTAATAAAATTATTTTGAAAGTAAAATTATGAAAATCCTGATAATTGATGACGAACCTTACGTAGAGGCACTGATCAAAGGATGGTTTCGCTCTTCAGACCATGAATTGAACTTTCTGCAGAGCGGTGCCCCACTGATGCGTGAGGGTGCTGCCTTTGTGAAAAAATANGACGTAGTGATCATTGACAAACAGCTACCAGAGGTTGACGGGCTCCAAATTGGTAAGCATCTGAAGGAAAACTACCCTGANTTNGTGACGATCATGGTCACAGGCTTTGAGANTACAGAAACACTGGTATCAGCNTTTCGGGACAGTCATTTNGATGACTACATTTCAAAGCCTTTTGATTCGCGCAAGCTNCAGGACTCCCTTTTNCGAGCACAGCGACTGGTCGAAGAGCGTCATGCTCTCACCAGTGAGTACAAACTTAATGAATCACTACGGNTAAGGACTATTGAAACCCCAAAACAATTGGTGGGGCAATCNCCTCGTTTTCTGGAGATGATGGCGCTGATCGAGAAATTNGCCCCATTGGATGGTCCGATCTTAATTCTTGGAGAGACGGGGACAGGAAAGGAACTGGTAGCTCGTGAGATCTACAAGCGTAGTCGTCGCCAGCACGGTTCCTTTGTGCCCGTCAACTGCGGTGCCATTCCTGCTGAACTCTTCGAGAGTGAGTTATTTGGCCATGAGAAAGGGGCNTTCACTGGCGCGATCGGCAAAAAAGANGGTTTGGTCAAATTGGCGGATGGAGGGACCCTGTTTCTGGACGAAATTGGGGATACGCCTCTGGCCNTGCAGGTCAAACTTCTACGCATGTTGCAGGAGGGAGAGATCCTCTCNGTCGGTAGCAATCGTCAGCAGAAGGTGAATGTCCGCGTAATCAGTGCGACCAATCAGAAGTTGGAGGATCAGATCAAGGTCAAAGATTTCCGGGAAGATCTACTCTATCGACTAAATGTGTTCACGATTCACCTCCCACCACTGAGGGAGCGCCAGGAAGATTTACCCATGCTGATCCAGCACTTCATTCAGAAGAACAGCACGCTGAATCCGCGTGTAGTTGGGGCTGACCAAAATGCATTGGAGATGCTGAGTCGCTGGCCTTGGGAGGGCAATATCCGTGAATTGGAAAATGTGATTCAGCGTACCTGTGCCTTGGCGGAGTCTGAGTATTTACAACCAGAAGACTTCAAAGAAATTTACCATGAGTTAGTCAAGGGACATCCGAAGTCCNTAGTTNCCAAAGACAATGGAAGCGAAGAAANTGGTGAGGTCANTAGTAGNAAGGGCAGCTCTTTTGCTCTGATCAGCAGCAATCGAAGCTTCGCCAAGCATAGCGAACAACTCTGGCATGTTTTTCGAGAAAACAATTGGAAGCTGTGGCAGTTGGACAATCGTGAAGAAGTACGACAGATGATGACAGAATGGTTGGAAACAGCGACTTATGTCAAAGTTGGACACTTTGGTAGAATCCAGACTGCTCATGATCAGGTTCTGCCNGTACGGATCAGCTATCTCAATCCTGAAACTTGCCGAATCGAACCGATTGCCATCAATTTCGGCTTCTACTGCGAAGACTCATTAGCTAAGGCGCCAGTTTCTGCCAGCTTTGAATTTGCTAGAGAGNNTGGTCAGTGCCATCANNTATACCAACCCGTCAAGAAAGGTCTGCCTGACACCTATTTCTTCAACCTGTTGTATCGCAATCGTCATCGTAACCAGACGATCAGCATTTCACCTCAGCACATCATTCGGGCGCTGGTTCTAAGGTACGCACAGATGGATACGCCAGTGCGTCCACTGAAGAAAGTNTTTGATAATGTTATGGAGTTTTTGATTGATGAAGAGGTCGTTGAGCAATTCCCTTACTTACCACATGATGGCCTAGAGGCAATGCGAGGTTGCCTCTGCAGCAAGGCCCATGTGTTCTCAGGCTTTTCCAGTCGGCTCAAGGCNAATCCAAATCTAGTNGCTCAGGAAGTGTGCAAGGTCTTCCCAGACTATTCCCTACCATTCACGATGCAGCAATCACTGGCTCAGTGAGTTTATAAAAACAAAGCTGATCACTTNCCGTACATCTATTCCAGTCGCNNNGAATTCCCTCTTTCCCGGTGACTGGCTCTTCACTGACTTTCTCACTTTGTCTTTGGAGTTTTCATGTATACTGNNTCAATCTTCCTGTTCCGGCGGGATCTGCGTCTATTTGATAATGCTGGATTGCATCAGGCCTTGCAGCGTTCCAACACCGTCTGGCCAATCTTTTGTTTTGATCCTCAACAGGTAGAGGANCACCCTTACCGAAGCNTGCCTGCACTCCGTTTCATGTTGGAATCTCTTGCAGATCTGCAACTTCAATTGGTCGAAGCTGGTGGGAGATTACTGNTNTTTAGAGGACAACCTCAGGATTTACTACCGCAGCTGCTCCAACAAAGTGGAGCACAGGCTGTGTTNGTAAATCGAGATTTCACCCCATTTAGTCAGCAACGAGATGCGGAATTGGAGAAAGTTNCAAAACAACAGGGGGGCGCTTGGCACAGCGTGGATGATTTACTACTGCATCCACCTGAAAANACACGGAAAGCCGATGGCAAACCCTACACTGTCTTTACTCCGTTTTATCGAAATGCTGCTCGCTTGANTGTACCGCCCCCAAAGCCACTCCCAAAAGCACAGTGGGGAACTTCTGTTTTACCGATTGAGTCCAACAGNGGGTATGACNTGATGTCGTTTCAGATGGAAGCCCGTCACCCAGAAACTCCAACGGGTGGTCGCAGTGCAGCGCTGGCAATTCTGGTAAAGGCTTCTCGATTTACAAACTACGGTGAAAAACGGGATTTCCCTGCGCTATCACAGGGTACAACGCGACTTTCTGCGCATCACAAGTTCGGTACGGTTTCGGTACGAGAAGTCTTTCACCACTTGCTGCCAACGTTGGGGAGTTCAGATCATCCTCTGTTACGCCAACTCTACTGGCGGGATTTCTTCACTCAGATTGCTTTTCATTTTCCAAAAGTGTTTGGGAACGCGTTTCAATCTAGCTACAACGAGCTGCCTTGGTCCACTAATGAACAATGTTTTTCAGACTGGTGTGAGGGGCGGACGGGTTTCCCCATTGTCGATGCCGGTATGCGCGAATTGAACAACACAGGCTATATGCACAATCGGGCTCGAATGATCGTAGCATCTTTTCTGACCAAAGATCTGCATATTGATTGGCGTTGGGGGGAACGTTACTTTGCTCAGCGCCTGGTAGATTACGACCCATGTGTCAATAATGGTAGTTGGCAGTGGGCTGCCTCTACTGGGTGTGATGCTCAACCCTACTTCCGTATCTTCAATCCTTGGCTGCAGCAGAAGAGATTTGATATCCAGTGTGAATACATCCATCGCTGGATTCCTGAACTGCGAGGTATTTCTCCAACCCGACTCCACCGTTGGGATAAAGAAGCTGATAGCTTGGGAATCCAAGACTATCCTGCTCCAATGGTGGAGCATAGCCAGGTTAGCCAGCAGGCCAAAGAGCTGTTCGCACAATATGCCCGGAGATAGTGTTGCCCACAGCAATGATCCCAACCACTACTCGAATCGGCTATTCCATTGCAGAGACAGGCATCAATGCCGTTGAGACTTTGCTACGACTCTATCTACTAATCTTCTATACAGATGCGGTTGGATTGGCACCGGGCTGGGCTGGGCTGGCTGTGGCGCTGGGTCTTTGTTGGGATGCGGTGACCGATCCTCTGATGGGCTACCTCTCTGACCGCTGGTACAGTNGTTTNGGAGGTAGGCGTCCTTTTCTACTGCTGGGTGGCTTACTTCTCGGCATCAGTGTCTACATTCTCTTTTCCCCACCTTCTCTGGAAACTACGGCAACAAAGTTCGCTTATTTACTGGCGGGGTTTCTCTTTCTCAACACGGCAATGACGATTCTNTCGGTACCTCACATGGCAATTGCTGCAGAGATTACTGTGGAGCCGGATGAACGTTCTACCCTGTTTGCGATTCGCTTCGCTTGTGGAAACATCGGTGCAATCTTTGGTGCAGGATTGCCAGGATTTTTTGCAAGTGGCGAAGGATTACAGCCAATTGAACAGCGACTCGCCATGAATGAAATGAGCATTTGGCTTGCTTTGATTGTGTGGGGTACCGCTGGTTGGGCCTGGGCAGCTATAGCCAAGCAACCGATGCATCGTGCAGCCACTCATATTGAATTNAGGCAGAGCCTAGTTCAGATATGGCGCAACCCAGCTTTCCGACCGTTATTNCTGGCCTATATAGTGGCCACCTTTGGGGTAGCCATCAATGGTGCCTTGGCACTTTACTATTACCGCTATCGGCTGTTGTTGGAAGAGCAGGCAGTTCAACTCATTCTAGTAGTCTTCATGTTGATACTGACACTCTCTTTGGTGGGTTGGGTACTACTTTCCAGAAAGCTGGGAAAACTGCGCCCCCTCCTACTAGGAGTCTCACTATTGGGCTTTTTCAGCTGTGTGACCTATCCTTTTTTTCCACCGGGTAATTTCTGGGTGCCATTGTTGGTGGGAGGTGTACTGTTAGGTAGTTGTGTCGGATCAGTTGTATTGCTAGATTCCTTGCTGACAGATGTGATTGACTATGACCAGGTCCGCACCGGTATACAACGATCAGGAGTCTACTTTGGAGTATGGCGACTAGGCGCTAAAATCGCACGCGCCCTCGCTGTTGCAGGTGCTGGTTTGGTGTTGGAAGTCATTGGGTTTACGCCCAACACCGTACAGTCGGCAGAAGTTTCGGAAGCACTGGCTTGGCTATTTGGTCCGGGAGTTGGGGTGTTTCTCGTATTGGCAGCCTTGCTGTTGTGGCAATATCGTTTTGATGATGCTAAACAACGTCAGGTTCGGCGAATTTTGCAACGNAAAGAGGTACTTGCGGCACAAGCGTCGTAGGTGTAGATTGTTCCAAATTGATCAAATTCTGCTGACTCACTACCATCTTTGGTTTCGAAAAATCAGTTCCTTTCTCAACGCATTGAGCAAACTCACATGTCTTGGAAACGTTGGTTTCTAACTGGATATCTTGGACTTCTTGCAGGGGTTACAAACGCACAGACGGATCGTCCCAGCGCTCTGTTGACACTGCATAGCGATCACTCTGTCCCTAGTTTGCAGGAACAGATCTGGCTATTAGAACTACAGCGCCTGCTGCAGAGTCGCTATTACCTCTGGATCGCGGCAGAGACTCCTGTTTTGACAAGCGCTCCGATGAAGACAGAAGCCAGCTTTGGTTTCCGCATGCAGCCACAGGCTGGGGAGATACGGTTAGAAATGTCCCGCAATCTTACTGATGCCTTAGTCCAGCATGTAGTATTTTGTCCGGAGCCTTGTGCTGGTAACGGTCGGACAGAAGCTCTGANGACTCTACTCGCCTTTGTAGAGCCAAATGCGAGTGAACTGTGGGTTGCTGCACTACCACCTGTTCCTNAATGGAGAGGNGTTACTCTACAGCGAAATACCTCAGCTTCTTCGATTGCTCGTTCCAATCCTGAGAGAAAGCCAGCGATCCAACGCCAGAAGACTTCNGCGCAAAAGAAGCCCATTGAGGTAGTACGTCCTGCAGATCAATCAGCAACTTTGGAGGAGAAACTAGTAGCTCGCGTTGATAACCTTCCGCCAGCCAACTCAGCAAAAACAAAGGCTACAACTCCACCTACCAAAGCCAAGCCACCCACCAAGAAAAAGACGATCCGTAAGGCTGTCCGGCAGGAGGAGCGACTTCCNAAAATTANTGGGAGAGTGCAGCCATCCAGACCACTTTTTGTCAGAAATGATAGTGCTAAAAACGCGACGACCAAAAGCNTTGGGTCTAGTGGCAATCAAAACCAGTTGGAGCANTTTCGCCACAAGATCGCCGAGCGGAGCTACAACCGACAGATTTGGCAGGCCATGCGTAGTCAGTTGATGTTCTTCCGGCAGGAAAACAGCGACTTACCCAAACCGATGCCACTAAGGATTCGTCTGCAGATTAGTNTGGAAGGGAAGGTGATTGGTCAGGAGATTTTGAAAACCAGCCAAGTCCCAGAATTTGACGCATTAGTATTGAAGACCGCACCCCTGCTAGAACTTTCACCACCGGATGAGACGCTGGTGCGGGAGCCTCCCTACGTGGTTGTCGTTCAGGTAGCGCCCTGAAATGATCAGTCAGTCTCGCTGAAAATGCGAGGCAGCCCGTTGAAGAAGATTAGCGGTGGTGTGACCCGTCCCAGTGGAGGTTCAGGCTTGATGGACTTGGGAAGATGTCGCTTGTGCGTGGCGGTGTTGGGCTCCAGCAATAGACCGCGTTCATTAGTAAACTGCTGNATGATGCTCTGGATCTGGCGCCCAGCAACTTTATCGCTGTGATCGATGGGAATTTTATGGGCCCAGGCAGTTGCTGTTGAAAACANCATGGTAAGAGTGAGNGGCAGGAAAAATTTCTGCTTCATGACATACTTTCCCNGTGATCAACCGGAATTTAGAGAGTCAGGGCAGCAGATTCCATTCTGCTCGTCCATGACGAAGGATGCGGTCATCCTGACACGGCGAGTAACACAAAANTTCAGCAAGAGATGTGCCTCATAATCCCTAGAGGATCACACCATAGTTGGGTAGCTGCTCAGTGATGCGCGCCTGCATCTTGCGTTGATTCGGGTTGGCCTCTAGTGTCACGGCCAAGTCGACCGCTTCCTTTGCGTCTTTCAGAATCTGGCCGACTTGGGGAGGTTCCAATCCGAGTGATTTACGATGAAGATGTGAGAGATAGGCAGCTTGTGCAAATTCTGAGAAAATCGGAAACTCTTTCATGTCAGGAGTAGTTTTGGAGGCTCGCTTGTAGGCCTTGTAATAGGCATCGAGCATTTTCTTGTAGGCTGGCAGCATATGGGCTCGAACGTGNGGATGTNTCAACTCNACTCTGAGCAATAGAGTNCGGAAAGCNTCCGTACGNACCCGTGCCTCCAGTAGATAGTGCTGAGGAATAGCAGACTCGATAGTNTGCAGGCGTTTNGCAATATTGAGTGCGAGGCTATGTAGGGGTGGAATAAAGCGCATCACGTCTGCNACAGCGGTAACTTTGCGAATCACGACNGTTTCTTTTTCAGCCCCNGTACCACTACCACCTTCNCCTACNAACCCACTGTGAATATTTTGTGATGGACTGAGTTTGTTAAGTTCTGCGAGGTCTACGGGGATTGTAATGGAGGTCAGCATCTGAGCCATGAGTTCCTTGTTACGCTCTAATGTATGGAGCGCAAAATTCAATTCATGCAGGGCCATCGCGTCTTCAGGTTCCATTTCCTCTAGCCCCTTGTTCAGATCGTCCATGCTTATCTTACTCACATTAATGTTTTGAAGGGCAGAGGATCGAACACTCAGTAGGCTTTTCTTCATGGTGTCGGCAATGTGCCGCAGATAGTTGATGTAAACCTGTCCAACAGTTTGCATGTTACGAGGATTAGCGCCACCGATATAAATGGACAGACATGCTTGGAAAAGCATCTCTCGGTAGACAGGTGTTTCGTAGAGGCGTTTCTGATCTAATGCGTGCTTAACTAAATTACTGCGCACTTGACAAAGTGCAGGGTCCTCACTGAGTTGTGNAGATAGTTCTTGAGTGGTCTTGGTATCGCATGCATCCACNAGAGACTGGGCCATGAGCCTAGGATTGTGAGGTGTGTCTTTTTTGCCAAAAATTGAAGAAAACAGCTTCTCAAAGAAAGAGGCACCGTGATGCTTGCGCACTACTTCAAGTATGACATACATGTCATGCTGCATTCGACTGAATGGAAAATTCCGCAGATCAAGCGAGAAATCTTGATTGGATTGGCCGAGGGAGGATTCATATTCCATTGGGAAACTGCTACCAAAAGATGAGAATTAGCCGGGAGACCAAATACGAGAATCAAGTCAGCAGGTCTTTGGGCCGGTCAAGTACGACATTTAAAAAATTCAAATAAATAGCAGAAGAAACGATACTTAAAACGTCTTTGATTGAAACGGAAACTTCAATATTTTTTCTGATATTCACTTAGTTTCACCTGCTCTCGATTTTTTGCAAAGGATTTTTGCATGAAGCAAGCTCTGCTTAACTCTGCAGAACACTACCCCTTTCTGGAACCGTTTCGCCTGCAGCAGCGGCAATTTGCAGAAGCTGATTACTTATCTCGATTACAGCAGCAATTGACGGAATTGCCGATAGATTCTGAAGGAAGTTCTCCGCTGGTGCATCTGGTCCAGCGTGAAAAAGAGTGTGGAATTGCCATTCAAGATTTCTTCCAGTTAGAGAATGAGCGAATTGTTCAACTCAATCTCCAGACAGAAAATTCCTTTGAAATTCTGGCACGCAATACCCTGTTGATGGACAGCATCATTCAGGCAACCTTTGATTTTGCGATGAATGACTTGCTCTTGTTACGTCGACTTCATGTTGAGCAGATGGAGACGGAACTCCACTACAAGCAGCGCATTCTTCCTGAAAAGCAGGAGAAACTGGGACGTGTGGAGCAAGAACTGGAGAATCTTCCGAGCCAAGGAGGAGAACGCGAAGAGCGCGAGATGCGCCGCTATTACCAGAAGATTTGTAGCGACCTGCAACACGACATCAAAGAACACGCTAAACGGGTTAGGCAGCTGGAAGAATTACTAGGGACCGCAAGAGATTGTTCGGTTGATCGTGAGTTTGTTGAAGCCCATCTGGTTATTCTTGCGCGGGGTGGCTACGGGCGTGGTGAGTTGAGCCTGGCTTCAGATCGGGATCTGGGTTATTGCCTGGATACCGAACAGTTGGCCTCAGGGCAGGCCGAGGTAGTCCGCCAATTGATAATTCGCATCGAGACGCTGCTCAACGCTGCTCAGGTGATGACAGCTCACCAATACTTTGAGATTGACGAGGATTTGACACGCTTTCAGCAGGGCAGTATGTTGCAAACCATTCCCTCCATTCTGGAGAGTCGCGTATTGGTAGGCAGTCAGCGTCTGGCGGAACGACTCAAGCAACACTTCTTTGAGATCTTGCCCTACGAACCCTATGTTTTAGAGAAAATCAACACCTACTTGCAGACGGAACGCCCACAGCTCAACCAGGCAGACCTCAAACACGATCTGGGTGGTCTACGCAGTCTCCAGATTCCTCTGTGGATCGCCGCAGCAACCTTTGGTGTCTTCCCATCATACACGGCAGAGATGATTGCACTGCTAATCAAGCGGCGGCTGCTCTCCCCAAGGCAAGCATTCAAGCTTTGTCAGGCCTTGGAGTTCACCTATGATCTGCGGAACTTCACTGGTGCGGCTCGAGATCACTACTTTGATGAGGAAGCGCGTCATAGTGGTTGCCGAGGGGAAGACTTGCTGCCAAACGTGATCAACGACAACATGGAGCGTCTGTATCTGCTCAAAAAGCAGCGATTTCAAGATGTTGATGATTTTGATCGCTATCGTTTGCAGATGCAGGACACGATTCAGCAACTTTCTAGGGCCTTACTTCGCAATATTCTGGAGCGGCACGTTGTCCGAACCTTCCAGACTTTCCAGGTTACCGTATATCTGCGCCAACGTCGCATCATTGAAATCAACGCACTTGAAGGAATGCCGCAGGTACCACTGAGTCTAATTTTCAGTGACCCGCTTAAGCTGCTGGATATGTTCATTTACATTGGCAAGGTCGGCTATGATCTCTCATTTGAGTTGAAAGACGAGATGGCCGATTTACTTCAATCGCTAACGGTTGATGTGGTCCAGAGCCGCGCTCCTGAACTTTCGGAGAAGTTCAGCGAATTAATGATGACGCCCTATGTCGACCAGGCACTGCGCATTATGCTGGAAATTTCTGATCCAATTGGACTCAATGATCCTGCGTTCTTTGGTGGAACAACAACTCAGAAGTACCTACCCGATACACTGCTTGGACGTTTCATTCCTGAGTTTAACCAGATGCACTTCCTACTTCGGAATTTGTCCTATCACCAGCACCCGGTCAGCATTCACTCACTCAATGCGGTGCAGGCTGCTGAAGAAGAGCTACAGATTCTACAAAAGCAATATCCAGAGTTGTATCAGTACCTCCAGCCTAAGCACATCCTTGCACTAAAGTGGGCAGTGCTGTTTCATGACGTAGGAAAGATTGATCCAAGAACTCGGCACCAGATCTCTGGCACCTCGATCGCAGTCAAAGCCCTTGAGCGATTGGGGTATGCTGATCCAGAACTCTTTGGTAGCATCTCTCTGATGATCGCACACCACATGACCGTGGTAAGACTCAGTAAGACCTCAG
Organism: Deltaproteobacteria bacterium; assembly: GCA_002684675.1. Taxonomy (GTDB): domain Bacteria; phylum SAR324; class SAR324; order SAR324; family NAC60-12; genus JCVI-SCAAA005. Next base: position 12,157 of record NYVT01000015.1, on the reverse strand, counting down.
CGTATTTCGACCAAGCCATCCAGCAGTTCTTTGAAATTGCTAACCGGGATCTGGTCAACGTGATCCTATTGTTCTTGGTGAACATTTCCGACTATCGCTCTGTTAGTGATGCTACAGCGAAAGACACCCGTACATTGCGAACTTTTTTTGAGGAAACCTACCGAGTCTATGCGGAGATGCGTTCTAGCGGCCAACTGAATGATGCAATGGATGCTATCAACAGCTACCTGGATCGGAAGAAGCAAGATCTAGAGTTTGATACCCGTATCAACCTGCTGATTCAGCAGGGTCTGCAGAATTCAATTGAAGATGCGCTTTATACACCAGTAGCTACAATTCAGTCTCAGGAGTACGAACGTCTGCAGAAAGGCCATGAGGAATTGGAGCAGCACTGGCGTTTGCTCAAGATGGGTTCATTAGATGAGAAAGGATTGAGCCAGACCACTGAAAAGCTGATCCGGACCATCCGACAGTACCTCAGTCCGGATACAATCAACACCCTGATCNATCCCTATCGGCGTCAGTTGGAGTGGTTTTTCGCGGCCTTTCCCAACCGTTTCCTGCTGAGCTCCAGTTCAGCGATCCTGGCTCAGCAGATGATGCGCTTTGAAAATTGGTCTTCAGAGGCGACAGTGAGTGTGCTGACCAATCCAAGGGGACGTCCTGTCGGACTGCTGGTTTACGTCCGAGAAGCGCCTCAGATTCATAGTCGGATTGCGTATGCACTTAGTCGTCGACAGATCGATATTGAAGGCGCCAAGATGAATCGGGTTTGCTTTGCTGAAGGCCGGAGTGCCTATTGCTATTATCTCCAGATCACGGTTCGCTCTTCGGCAATGATTTTCCCAAGGGAGTTGGAGCACTCGATTCTCTATGATTCTCCACCTCAATTGGACCTGGANCAACAACACTTCCTGCACAATCCTCGATTGCAGTTGGAGTTTCTAAAGGATGATGAAAAAGGCTATGTAGTACAGGAGGTCAATGGTCATTTCGTGCGGATGGCTCAGTCTTACCTGCGAGTTAAATTGACTTTGGAAGATGCACCATTGATCTTCTACAAGTTGGCCAACAGCTTTGACCGTTTTGAGGTGCCCGTGCAGCAATCACTGATCACCACCACTGGCTTTCAAGTCAATGACTACTTTTACATTTTGCCCCAGGATTTGGAGCGACTGAAGTCCTCAGGCTTTGAGGAAGTGGTCAAGCGGAGCTTGAGTGACCCGCCAAGCCACGATTGAGCATGTGGAGTATTGATAGGCATGCTTGTGAGTGAGGTAATGGGGAAGGTGACTTAGAACAGGCCGCTGATGCTGAAGTCAAAGCGGTCAGGGCTTTCTCCACTTCGTGGATCGAGTTTAACACCATACTCGAAACGCAATACTCCCAGTGGAGTGATTAGCCGTACGCCTCCTCCGGTACTGCGGCGTAGATCGAAGAAATCTGGTTCCGTTTCGCCCAGCAGAGTATATTGCTCCGGCTCAGCGTTGATATTGCCCGCATCAAAAAAGACCACTCCTCGAATGAAGCTCCGTTCGTCGCGGCTGAGTGGAAAGAGTAACTCTAGGTTGAAAAGCCGCTCGCTGATCCCGCCACTCTTCAGCTTCCCTAACTCATCAAAATTCAGCCCTGAAGTGCGCTTGTCGCTCAATCGTGTCTGCGTTAGACCAAACTCGTCGATGTAGCTAGTCAACTGTTGGTTGGTAATTCTCTCTGTACCACCATAAGGCCCTGCAATAGCGTAGTAGTTATGACCACGCACACTGTTTAGGCCTCCCAAGCGGTAACGATCTTCCGGAGGGATTGGGGAACTGCCCATCTGCTGTAGCCAACCGAGCCGTCCCTTGACCATGGCAATCAGGGTTTGTGCTTCATTGAGCGTCCAGAATTGCTGGTAGTTGGTGATGAATTCACGCAACTGGACGTTACCCCCGAAGGGCGTACCAGTCTGTACAAGTGTCAGGCTAGTCTTGATCCCTTCTGTCGGAAAAATTGGGTGATTGACTGTATTATAGGCCAGTGTTGGCGCAATTGAACGTTTGAAGACGTTGTATCCTTCGTTGTCGTAGAGCCGATCCACTGCATTCCAACTCACAGAGAGACGCAGGTCACGCCAATAGATTGGCATCCCTACGCTGGTACCATAGGTGTTTTCACGGAGGCTACCTCTCTCCAGGCCTGTGCTGTCTGCAAGACGCCGATGTGAGAACTGAATTGAATTGGAAAGTCGTGTACTGAACAACCTGGGATCAATAAAAGTAACGCTGTACTCGTTGGTGACATCCTGTTCACTGAACTGTGCACTCAATCGTAGGGTTTGTCCGTTACCAAATAGATTCCCTTTGGTAAGAGAAAGCCCACCACTGAATCCTGTCACATCGCTATAGCCGATCTGGGCCTGAAAGGTTCCAGTTTGAGTTTCCTTGAGTCGCGCCATCAGGTCCAGAATGTTATTCTCCTCAGGACGTCTTCGTCGTTCAAGCTGTAGGCCTGGCTCGAAGAAACCCAGCCTCCCAAGATTTTCCTGGCTTAGTCGGAGTCGCTTGCCATCGAAGAGTTGTGATTCGTTAACCTCAAACTCACGGCGGATTACATGGTCACGTGTCTCGGCATTTCCTGCAACGGAGATACGGCCTATGTAAGCCTTCTCACCTTGCAAGATGCGGTAATTCACGTCCACAGTCTTATTGTCTTTGTTGATCCGAGTCTGTGGAATCACCCGTACGAAGGCATAGCCACGCTCCTGGTACAGCTCATCCAGTACGGCTCGATCTCGGTTCTGCAAGAAAGGATTGTAGACCCCACCAGTTTTTAGCTCCAGTTGCTCCAGCAGTTCTGCCTCTGGTTCCAGTAATTCACCGCTGACATTGACCAACCCTGTGAAGTACTGGTCTCCTTCGGTGATGTTTAGGGATAGTTCGACACGGCTGTATTCTGGATTGTGATAGAGTGTTACATCGGGTTTGTCGATGAAGACCTTGATGTATCCTTGCTGTAGGTATTTCTGAGTCAACAAGACCAGATCCTGATTAACCCGCTCCTCCTGAAAAATACCAGAACTGTTGATCCAGTTGAAACAGTCCACCTCTGTGCTAAGCATGATACGTTTGAGGTCAACTGCTGCGAACACTTTGGTCCCACTGATGTCTACATCTGTCAGGAATACCTTTGGTTGCTCCTGGGCCACATAGGTCAGTCGATATTCCTGCTCTGATTCTTTCTCCAAACGGGGCAGCACACGGGCAGTGGTGTAGCCATTTTCTCGATACTGGTCGAGAATCATTGTCTGATCCTGTTCGGCTTTGAAAGGATCGTAGATGTCGTTGGCCCTCAGCAGTAGCTTCTCACGAATTTCATCCAGATCCAGTAGGTTGACCCCTTCCAGTTGAACTGAGAGCAGACGAGGACGCTCCTCTACAACATAACGCAGTCGGTAGCCATCACCGAGTGGTTCGACTTCAGCGCGTACGTTACGGAAGAGCCCAGTCTCAAAGATCTGGCGGATATCTTGACGAATATGCTGGCGATCGAGCGGAAAGTTGACCTGACTCTCGAGGGAGAAGAGCAATTGGGCTTCTTCTAATTCTGAGGTTCCCTGGATCTCAATTTCCAGGATTCGGGCTTCCTGCCCGAAGATCATGCTGGGAAAACCCAGCAGCAANAAGGCCAGCAACAGCCAAAGGCTGCGACAAAAACGGCCAGAAGCACAAACGGTGGGCATTAGAATGTGAGTATTGACAAGCGGTTCAAGGACTGGAATCCAATTGCAAACGACCATCCTGCAGGTGATAGCACTGCTGCAGTGTATTGGCCAGTTGCAGATTGTGGGTGATCATCAGCATGGTGGTTCGCCCATCGGCGCAGCAGCGCAGTAAGATATCCAATACCTGCGACTCATTATCCTGGTCCAGGTTGCCAGTAGGCTCGTCAGCTAGCAGGAGACGCGGGCGGTTGGTGAGGGCCCGAGCGATGGCAACCCGTTGCTGTTCGCCGCCGGAGAGTTGAGAAGGCCTATGCAACAAGCGCTCCCCTAGTCCGACTTGCTCCAGTAGTTCGCTCGCACGCTTACGACTCTGACTGTGCCCCTGTCCCTGAACCAATGCTGGCATCATCACATTCTCCAACGTACTGAAGTCCTGTAGGAGTTGATGAAACTGAAAAATGAAACCCAACTGGTTGTTGCGGTAGCGAGCCTGGGCATCACGGGAAAGCAGGCTTAGGTCCTTGTCATCCAGCAAAACTCTTCCCTGGTCTGGTTGGTCAAGTAAGCCAATCAAGTGCAGCAAGGTGCTCTTGCCCGTCCCAGAAGCACCAACGATGGCAGCAGTCTGGCCAGGTTGCTCCAATCGCAAGTCCACTCCCCGCAAAATATGCAGGGCACGACCTTCACCGTCAAGATAGCTTTTGTGCAGGTTTTCGAGTTTAAGATGCATGGCTGGAAACTTAGCGAAATTGAACCTCACTCACCCGGGTCTGGACTTCGCCAGACCAGTCAGGGGGAGCTTGGGATTCGAGGTCAAAGCCAAATTCACGCGACTGCTTAGGTTCCAAGGTGCCAGGATTTTGAAAAGACAGGTGGTAGACCGGGAAAAAACGTGCACTCTTGATCACCTCATCCTCCTTGCTGAGATAGTCGATAGTGATCTCTAGCATCTTGATCACCTGCTCACTGTTGTTGAGCACAGTTCCAAAGACACCAGTGCTCACACGCCGTTCGTCTTGGCCAAAAGCCACACGCACGTCCAGCAATTCAATTTGCTTCTGGGCCTCAAGTCGTTTCTGGTTCTGATAAAACTGAAGCCCAAACAGGACTGCAAGGGCCAAGCTGGCAATCAGCAGGACTTGAGTCCCAGAACTGCGCATCCAGTCCGGCATGGTCTACTCCTGCAGGCGGAAGGATCAAGAACAGATTAGGGAAGGACAGTTTCCGGTATTCTGGGAAAAGTGTTTGCTGCCGGGGGTCCATATCGCAAAGAGTGAACCCCTGTTTTTCAACTGACGTCGTGGAGGGTAAGGCCGTTGTCCTTGAGGAAGGCTGTCAAGCCCTTCTTGTCGATGGTACGGATCGCACGGGTCGAAACTTTCAGCTTAACCTCACGACCGAGTTCCGGAACAAAGAAACGTCGGGTCTGCAGGTTGGGCAATTGGCGGTGCTTGGTCTTATTGTTGGCATGCGAAACGCGGTTGCCGGTCAGTGGCCGCTTGCCAGTGATGTCGCAGCGACGAGCCATGATGTTCTCCTAGTCAGCACTGTCTCACGACAGGGTTAAGTTACTTGGTTTCCTTGAAAAGCGCATGCTTGCGAACGATCGGATCGTACTTACGTAACTCTAAGCGTCCTGGGGTCGTGACCCTGTTCTTAGAGGTATAGTACATGTAGCCGCTCTCTGGACTCTTCATCTTTACAAATACGCGGTTNGCATTCTTGGCCATGGTGGCCTCCANGAAAAATGAAAATCAAAAATGATCGNTATTTACTAAAAAAATGTCAAGAATTTCCTTTAGGTATTAGCAGTTGGTAAGATACTATAAATTTCCCAGGTGTTCATAGGCTTCTCGCAAGATGCGCTCCGTGTTTTCCCAATCNAGGCACTTGTCCGTGATGGAAACACCATACTGCATCTCATCACTGATTGGCTGGTTTCCTAGATGTAGGTGACTCTCNATCATGGTTCCAACAATAGACTGGTTGCCGTCAACGATCTGGCGCACGATGTCACGCAGCACGAGTTCCTGTTTTTCNGGACGCTTGTTGGAGTTTCCATGGCTACAGTCCACCATGATNATTGGTTTGACACCTTCTTTACGCAGCTGTTCTTCAGTATCCTGAATGGACAAGGTATCAAAATTGGGTCCGTGCTTTCCACCGCGCAAGACAATGTGGCAGTGTTGGTTGCCGTTTGTATTGACAACGGAGGCACGCCCCTCATGATTGATGCCCAGGAAATGATGGGGATGTGCTGCAGATTGAATGGCGTGCACCGCAATATCCAGGTTACCATCAGTACCATTCTTGAAGCCAACAGGCATGGAAAGCCCACTGGTCATTTCCCGGTGGGTTTGTGATTCNGTGGTACGGGCTCCGATCGCACTCCAGGTGAGCAGATCGGCAATATATTGGGGTGTGATCGGGTCCAGCGTTTCTGTAGCNGCGGGTAGTCCNAGCTCGTTGATATCAAGCAGGATCTTTCGCGCCAGACGCAGGCCTTTTTCCACTTGGTGGGTACCGTTCAGATCTGGATCATTGATCAGCCCCTTCCATCCGACAGTGGTGCGTGGTTTCTCAAAGTACACTCGCATGATAAGNTAAATCCGATCCTTGAACTCTTCGTGCAAGGCCTTGAGACGCAGGGCGTATTCTATTGCNNCTTCTGTATCGTGAATGGAGCAGGGTCCAACCACGGCAAAGAGTCGATGATCTTCCCGATCAAGGATATTGCGCACGGTTTGACGCGCTTGAACCACGGTTTGACAAGCTTTTTCGCTGAGGGGAAGCTCCTCCTTGATNTCATCAGGAGGTGTCAATGGGGTAATTTGCTTAACATTTATGTTNTTGGTGGATTGCATGGGTTCTCCAGAAGAAATAAGAGCAGTCAATGTAGGGTCAACAGGCCAAAAAGACATGATTTGTTACTCGACAAAGCCGGTTTTTGTCATCTTGATGGGGTTGAGGGCCTGATCCAATTCAGCCTCGGTCATTTGGTCACCTNCCAGTTCNAGGGCGACTTCCTTGAGGGAGCGATTTTCAGCAAAAGCAGTCTTGGCGATCTTGGCAGCCAAGTCGTAGCCGATCAGGGGATTGAGCACAGTGACTAGGATTGGGTTCTTGCCAACTGAAGCAGCGATGTGGTCTTCTCGAACAACAAGTCGAGAAACAGAACGATCCGCTAGGTTTCGCGAAGCATTTGCCAGCAAGCGGATCGATTCCAGTAGGCTGTGGGCAACCATCGGCAGCATTACGTTCAATTCAAAATTGCCAGAGAGTCCGCCAATACTGATCGAGGTGTCATACCCAATGACTTGGGCACAAACCATCGCGGTGGATTCTTCGATAACTGGATTAACCTTGCCCGGCATTATTGAGGAGCCTGGCTGAAGAGCGGCCAGTTGAATCTCGCCGATACCTCCATTGGGACCAGAATTCATCCAGCGTAAATCATTGCAAATCTTCATCAGGCTAACAGCAACGGTNTTTAACTGTCCGCTCAGTTCCACAGGAGCGTCCACAGTCGCCTGAGCTTCAAAGTGGTTCTTTGCTTCGCAGAAGGTGACTCCGGTCAAATCTGAGACTGCAGTAACAAATTTTGGTGGAAACGCTGGATCGGTGTTGATCCCCGTGCCGACAGCAGTTCCTCCTTGGGGTAGTTCACACAAGCGTTCCAAGGTCGCTTCCACTCGGACGATGCTCAGTTCGATCTGGCGGGCGTAGCCACTGAACTCCTGGGCAAATGTTAGGGGCATGGCATCCATCAGATGGGTTCGTCCGGTCTTGACCACGTGGGNGTATTCGTTTCCTTTGGCNAGAAATGTGTTGTGCAGGTGTNGAAGCGCAGGGATCAACTGCTGGCGCGCCTGCAGAGTAGCTGCAATCCGGATAGCCGTGGGGAACACATCATTGGAACTTTGACCAAAGTTGACGTCGTTATTTGGATGAATCGCACGGGGCAATTTGCCAGTAGCCTGCTCCATCGCTCGGTTGGTGATCACCTCGTTGGCGTTCATGTTACTCGAGGTCCCGGAACCAGTCTGGTAGATATCAATCGGGAAGTGGGTATCTAGGTTGCCGGCAATCNCCTCGCCAGCNGTATTTTGAATGGCTTCGGCTATTTCTGCGGGTAGATGTCCCAATTCACCATTGACCTTGGCTGCAGCCTGCTTGATATAACCCAGTGCAGCAATCAGTGAGCGGCTGAGATGCAGTCCGCTGATAGGAAAATTATCAACAGCACGTTGAGTTTGGGCGGCGTAGTAGGCGTCTTGAGGGACTTGTANTTCCCCCATCGAATCCTTTTCGATCCGGAAAGACTGAGACATATGACTCCGACTGACTAGGGCATTGGGACAGATGATTGAAATAAGACAGCAAAGTTAGCACGAGTTGTGGGCAGGGAACAAGCATGAACAAAAGGAGAGCGTGCTTTCCTGTTTGAGTTAGTGACGGGAGAGNGTTTTCGNGAACGACACAGCCGAGTTACTAAGTTTNGAAAGGAGCGTGGGGAAGCAGNAGCNATGAATCCAATGCCAAGGGGCATCTATCCTGGAACCGCCGTAGAATCGGAATCAGGCGTGGTCTCTGGAACTTCTACTCGCTGGGCTGCTTGTTGGGCTAACTCCTGAGCNAGTTGCCCTCCAAGAAAGATGTATTCGAGCTTGTCCAGCAGGTGATCATCCNTCACGTCCTCGATCGTCTTTTTCCCNGTGGTGATTCCATGCTCNGTCGCATAGGCNGTCAGTTGCTTCTGTAGCTGGGTGNCNGTGTGCTGCAGTGTCTGTAGCTGCAGACACTCCTTGCGTAGCTGGCGAGTAATCTCTCCAAGGTTGAGCATCTGGTTGAGGACATTCTCTTTTTTCTGCCCAGAGCTTCCAAAGATACTACCAATACCGTCGACTTGGGACTGCATCCACTGCTGAAAGCCTGGCCTTTCGATGATCACCTCGTAGAGGTCATAGTCTTTGAAAGTAAGTTCACTGTCCGTATTAATCGGGCGCTCCAATTCACGAATCTTCAGGGTCTTGCGCTTGAGATCTTCGACCAGCCTGCTTCTCACGGTACGCAGGCGTTGGTACTTCTTTTCTGCGTTGCTGCTGATTGAATCTAGATTCTGTTCCTCGATCTCCTTGAGTTGCTCGACCGTGGTACGCAGGCGATTTTTCAGATCTTCACGCTCTTTCTGGAGTTTGGCGATGTTGTCTTCCAGCGAATCCTGACGCTTCATCATCGCCTCTTCCTTCTTGCTCAGGATCGCTTTTTTGCGCACACCGAGCCGCACCATGAATTTCTGTTGATTGACATCCCACTGGTTGAGCAGAATCAAATCGTACTGATGGAATTGTTCGCTGTCGTGCAGGAACTCACTGATGCTCAAATTACCACGTTTTGGGTGTTCCTTGATGTAGGCTCGATGTTGCAGGGTCAGTTCTCGTAAGGTAAGGGAAGTCAGCAGCTTGCGCTTGTGCCCCCGGCCTGTCAGGCCATTCAGTGTGCGATCTCCCAGGTCATCTACGATGAGGATGTGCATCAGGCCCTTCATCAGACCTTCCAGGGTCGTGATCCCAGTCACTTCCGCTACAGTGTCGTTAAAGATCCGGTCTAGCCCGGCCCAATAAGCATCTTCCAGCTGCATNCGCTCCAACATCCCCTGTAGCTCCTTGACGATTTCCTGCTCCTCCTTTAGGTAGAATTCTTTCTCTTCCAGTACTAGCTTCTGATGAACGACACGCAGAAACTCCTTTGATTTTTCGCGTTGGCCGATGTCTTGTTGGAGCTGCTGGTAGCGTTCCCGTCGTGGATCATCNGATTTTTCGTCAGTGAACCTCACCCGGTGCCAGAGGCTTGGGCCACGCACGAGGTAGAGTTCTAAGATCTTNCTGAGCGTGTTGATCTTGCGCAGTCCCCCAGATAATCGGTGTGGTAGGGCGACCTTGATTGTGCCATCGTTGGGAGCGCTTTTGCGGGGCGGATAGAGATCAAACTGCGGCNCCAACTTGAAACGCCCGAGGCGGCGCTTCACTGAGTCCTGCAGTCGCTTCTGGAGGTCTGCTGGTAGTAAAACTTTCAGTGGTTTGATCGGGGCAGGCTGGCTCATGTCCTCTCTTTACGGAGTACGGAGAAGTTGTCTCGACAGGAGCAAACGTTTTGGCGGTTGCTACTCATGATGCGCACTGACACTCTAACATGATTCGGTAGGACAATGGCAAGAGTTCCAGAAGCTGGGAAGAATTTTGCGTTTTGTCGTTGGCTCCGGTATTCCCTTGATCTTGCGTTTTCTTCTCCCTCTTTCCTGTGAAAAGCCTTTCATGAACGAAGCCCCATTGCGACGCCCCGATTATCTTCGTCCAGTTGCGGAACGTACGGTCAATGCTTTGGAAGATAAACACTTAGATGTGCTGCAACAAGCCTACCAACAGGCTTTGCAGCGTTACCAGCGTCGTCGCTTCTGGGTCTTCTGGCCCTGCCTGCTGACCAGCTGGCTNTTGCTGCCCGGTCTCTTCTGGTTCTGGTATCGTCNACGTCTCAAGGAGTGGAAGCTGTNTCGAGAACTNGCCAACGAGCTCNGCTCANTGCGCCGACAGCGAGATCGAAGGACCTTCTGGAAGCGACTACTTCCCCGTCGCAATCGAGTCGAAACCNGAGACACNGTAGAGCTACGCCGCTTCTACAAAACCCTCGTGCAGTCGGTTCGTCAGTACAACGTANGGCTCGGACTGTTTGACTACGCCTTNGATCGCCAGAACAAGCNCCTGGATTCTCCCTTCACAGTTGGGGAACTGGAGAAGATCGAGAAGACCTTTCGACGGGTACAAGATGAACTGCACAGCGCTATCCGACTATTGCAATTGGCTGAGAAAAACCCTGAACTGGACTTGGTTCAATTGCNACGCAACGAGTATCAGGAAGACATTCAACGCTCTTCTGAATATGTCAACCAAACCGTCGATCTTGGTGCTTCTGGTCAGTTCATTCATGAATTGTTAGTTTTGGAAACTAACTTACGGCAGGANATTGCTGGCTTNGCAGGAAGTGGTTANTGGCAGAGAGAAGAAANCGAANAAGAGGAAGANGCTACACGGGAGGGNAAAAATGAATCNGANNAAGCGNCCNGTTCCCANCCCAGCCAACCAGAAGCNGCTCCGGATGGCTAACTATCACAGAAAAGTTCAGTAACAGCTGAGGCGGTTGAGCAGTAACGCTTGCTTGTAGGACTTCAGCGAGCAAATTCTCCAGTTGGAGGGTGAACAGGCGCTGAGGGTAAATAGCAGTAAGAGCAGAACGACCCAGGTGCGCATTGGCTTTTTTCTCGACAGCACGAACTTGCAGAGCTTCCTTGCTCTGGCCTACTGGCGCCTCGCTACCCTTCCCTGTGCAGCCATTTTATTTCGTTTAATCGACTATAAGCACAAAGCAGACCGTTGTCTCGTAATCTTCTTTCCCTTCTGCTACCGTTTGCCTCTTTTGTTACCAAAATTGTTAGTTTTGAAAGAATCTAAAAACCGATAAATTTCAGGGAGTACGCAGGTCTTCTTCGACCATTTCCTGCACCAATTGCTGCAGATCACAGATGGGCTGCCAGCCTAATTTTTCTCGTGCCTTGGTTGCATCTCCAAGCAGCAGGTCTACCTCGGTGGGACGATAGTACTGTGGATCGATCTGTACTCGTACTGCTCCGGTTTGAGCATCTTTGCCGATTTCTGCTTCTCCAGTTCCTTCCCAATGGATCTCAATTCCAGCAACTGCAAAGGCTTGGGTTGTGAAGTCGCGCACACTGGTGGTGATCCCTGTGGCCAGAACGTAGTCATCGGGTTCCTCCTGCTGCACGATCCGCCACATCCCCTCAACATAATCTCGTGCGTGTCCCCAGTCCCGCTTGGCGTCGAGGTTCCCCAGATAGAGGCATTCCTGTTGTCTTTGAACAATCGAAGCAACGGCTCGGGTGATCTTGCGGGTAACAAAGGTCTCCCCACGCAGAGGGGACTCATGGTTGAAGAGGATGCCATTACTGGCGTGCAGTCCGTAGGCTTCTCGATAATTGACAGTGATCCAGTAGGCGTAGAGCTTGGCCGCCGCGTAGGGGGAACGAGGATAAAAGGGAGTAAGCTCGGTCTGCGGTGTCTCCTGTACTTTGCCATAGAGTTCAGAGGTCGACGCTTGATAGAAGCGGGTTTTCTGATCCAGTCCGAGGATGCGAATCGCTTCCAGTAGCCGTAGGGTCCCAAGTGCGTCGGAGTTGGCAGTGTATTCTGGAGTCTCAAAGCTGACCTTGACATGGCTCTGGGCGGCCAGGTTGTAGAGCTCGTTAGGCTGTACTTCCTGCACAATCCGAATCAGGTTGGTGGCATCAGTCAGGTCTCCGTAGTGCAACACAAAGTTGCGACGATCGATGTGTGGGTCCTGGTAGAGGTGGTCGATCCGCCCAGTGTTGAAGCTGGAACTCCGACG
>NYVT01000014.1:0-32128 GCA_002684675.1 Deltaproteobacteria bacterium | reverse complement strand
GCCTTTGTTAGCCGAGTGCAAGCATCCTTGGCAGAAGAAGGTGCAAGATTAAACGATGCTGTGCCAGGCGCAAATTGTGCAATGTATCTAATTGTTGCGTTGTTTGCAGTAATTTTTTACTGATAGAGACCCCTTCTTTTCGCAGCTTGTTCCCTATGGCCACCAGCGTCTTTGATCTCTTCAAGATTGGGATCGGTCCCTCCAGCTCCCACACAGTAGGTCCGATGAAGGCGGCAGGCCTCTTTCTTCAGCACTTGCCTCTCTACCGAGTCGACAGAATCCAAGTAGATCTCTATGGTTCCCTCGGACTGACCGGAAAGGGCCATGGCAGCGACAAAGCCATCCTTCTTGGATTGGAAGGAGAGCAGCCTGAAATTGTAGAAATCGCTGAGATACCCTCCCGTCTCCAGCAAATCCAGACACAGCAGTTACTCCACTTGAATCAACAGTATCCGATCTCGTTTCATAAAAAGCAGGACCTGATCTTTCACCGCCAGCAGACCCTACCTCTCCACGAAAATGGTCTGTGTTTCCAAGCCTGGGATGTAGACGGACAATTGCTTGTAGAGAAGACCTATTATTCGATTGGTGGAGGCTTTGTCCTCGAAGGAAAAGGGGATACTTTGGCGGTTGTTGAGGACCAATCGGAGCTACCCTTTCCCTACAAGAAAGCTTCAGAGTTGCTAGAAATCTGCCGCCAGCAGCATTATTCGATCAGTCAAATCGTCCTGGCTAACGAGCAGATCTGGCTTTCAAAGGAAGAGATTTACCGACGTCTATTGGAAATGTGGGAGGTAATGCAGGAGTGCGTACGATTGGGCTGTGTCAATGAGGGAGTGTTGCCCGGTGGGTTAGGAGTGAACCGTCGTGCTCCGAGTCTTCATCGCAAATTGCAGCAGGAAAAGGATCCCACAAACCTGATGGTCTGGGTCAACTTGTTTGCATTAGCAGTCAATGAGGAAAACGCCGTGGGAGGACGAGTGGTAACAGCGCCGACAAATGGAGCAGCGGGCATTATCCCGGCGGTACTACACTACCTGATGCGCTTCACTAAGTACTTCAGTCAGGAGCAGGTAGTCCGTTTTCTGCTAACGGCAGCAGGCATCGGCATACTCTACAAGGAGAATGCTTCGATTTCTGGAGCTGCGGTGGGGTGCCAAGGAGAGGTTGGCAGTGCCTGTTCAATGGCAGCTGGTGCTTTGGCTGAATGCCTGGGAGGAACACCAGCCCAAGTAGAAAATGCTGCAGAGATTGCCATGGAACACAACCTCGGATTGACCTGTGACCCAATAGGTGGGCTGGTTCAGATTCCCTGCATCGAACGCAACGCCATAGCTGCGAACAAGGCAATCAATGCCGCACAACTGGCACTTAGAACCGATGGGCAACATCATGTCTCACTGGACAAGGTAATCCGTACAATGTGGCAAACTGGTCGTGACATGGATTCCAAATACAAGGAGACCGCCCGTGGTGGCCTCGCAGTCAATATCGTGGAGTGCTGACTTCCTCTTTCCTCTGCTAGTTAGATTGGTCTTCTTCCACATGTGATGGCCGATTAACAGCTGCTTTTTCACTTACCGAATTTCAAAAAACTCTGGCTGCTTTCTTCTGGGTAGGGTTATGACAACAGCAACGCTAGTAGGTGAGGGGCTAGTGAAAACAATGAAAAATGATCAAAATTAGTAACCCGAAAGAATGCCGTCATAAGGCCTGCGGCAACCTTCTCCTCAAGAGAGAAACAAAGAAGTGATGTGCAAAAACTCTAGCATCTTGATAGAGAGGAAACTATCAGTGATAGCATTTCCAAACACTTTGAGACAAAGCGAAAGAAGAACTATTCGACAGAGATAAAAGAACAAAGAAAGAGAAACCTAAATATCTAAATTTTCCAATGGTAAATTGACCTCCAGGTTATCTCACTTCAGCTTCTCAATGTCTTCCACGCTGCGAGAGAAGGATAATGAACTCAAAGCCAAGGACAAGGAAATCAAGAAGCTGAAAGAGCAGATTGCAATGCTTTATGGAGAGTTAGAAAAGCAAAGAATGTTCGGGCAGAGAAGAAGGTAGTAGGATTATTGTGTATACCATCAGTTGGGTAAATAAAATTTAAGAAACTTACTTTATAGTTCTTAGGATCTGAGAAATAGAAATTGTGGCCATGAGGTCTAGCCCTCTCTGGCTTCTGAAGTACTTGTTGTTGTTTGTTGCGCTCAGGGTCTGAGTACTCTCATTTGTTCAAACTGAGCAATTACGCCAAACCATTTCAAATTGTCTAGAAGTAGAAAATTCAAATTTTGAATACCATTAATTATCAATAATTGAAATTTTGATGTGTTTTGTTGGTACTGGTGTGTAAGCTGTCACAAACAGCAGAATATTTTTTTGAATTATTACAAATTTTAAATTTAAATGAATTACTTTCATCTATATTTTCTGGAAAATCACACATATTTCTCTAAGGTAAAAACATTTTTATATAAAATATTTGAAGACTCATCAGTTCATTTATTTTCAATCAATTATTGTGGAAAATAAATGTCGTCTACTTGAATTAGATAATTCATATAGATTCCCTTTTTTGCAAGTTTACCATTAAAGTAATTATCCTTGTCATTAAGGTTATAAGTTTTTGCTGTACTCCNGCTTCCACCAANANCTGCNTCACTTGGAATACACCCAATAAGCGTNGTGAAAAGTAAGAAAANTAAAATCTGATTTGTTGTTTCATTCATTCTTAATNCTNAATANATTTTCNTCGAATNNAAAAAGATTACATNGAACAACTNTAGAAGTAAGTNTTTAGAAAATTANAATATAATTCTTCACTATATTAAATTTATGAATAAAGTTGAATNCTAGTAAATAATTGGAATTGATAATATGTAATATTATTGTAACTCAGATTTAGTTTTGTAAACTCGNGATCTCCTCTNTGTCCTNTAGTTCATCATTAGTTTGATTTATTAGAAGTTAAATTTGAAATATCANNCCTAAACCCACTCCATTTGCGAAGTAATCANNAATTTAAGAAAATTTATATTTTCAGGTTTTTGATATCGAACCAAGNTTTTTTGTCGAGTATGAGGAGATACTGTTTGTCCACACAAACGAAATTAATAACCTTGCGTTGATTCTGTAAGNTTTTTTTGNGANAGNATTGATAGCNCAAAAAGATTCANAATTGCCCTGATAGANANTGAGTAGCAGGATACGATGGGAATTTGTGAATTTGGCTATTTACGCTTACACTGCGTGACTTTTAAGAAGATTNTGTTCCCTTTCCGATCTTGTGANGAGTTTCCGATGAAACAAGGACTAAAATTGATTGCTTGGTGTTGGATCTGTTTCAGCACANTAGAACTGCTGGCAGTCGAGTCGATTCACCTTGGGCCGCGCCCATTCTTCTTGGTGGAGGATATGGACGAGAGCCTATTGAAAAATAAATTGAGTCAATGCNNANGGAAACCGGTTAGCAAGCGAGATTTTTCGATCGGGCATCGGGGTGCTGCTCTGCAGTTTCCCGAGCACACNCGTGAATCCTATTTAGCTTCTGCACGTATGGGTGCTGGCATCTTGGAATGTGACGTGACNTTCACCAAAGATCGTCAGTTGGTCTGTCGGCATTCACAAGCAGATTTGCATACGACCACCGATATCTTGGCCCATCCTGATCTGGCAGCCAAGTGTACAGTTCCTTTCGAACCAGGAGATCCAGCCAGCGGCAAGAAAGCTAAGGTAGAATGCCGTACATCGGATCTAAGCTTGGCTGAATTCAAACGCTTGCAAGGAAAGATGGATGCAGCCAATCTGTTTGCTGCCACTCCTGAAGCGTACATGAGGGGTACTGCGAATTGGCGCACAGACCTCTACGCAACTCGTGGCACCTTGATGACCCACGCAGAGAGCATTGCATTGTTCAAGNAGCTTGGAGTGAAGTTCACTCCAGAGTTGAAGTCAGCCAAGGAGGAAATGCCCTATGAAGACGAGTTTAGCCNGCAGGATTATGCCCAAAAGCTGATTGAAGAATACAAGGATGCTGGGGTCGCACCTAATGATGTCTACCCTCANTCCTTTAGTTTNGATGATGTCCTCTACTGGGTTGAACAGGAACCAGAATTTGGAAAGCAGGCAGTCTATCTGGANGGTCGGACCTATCGTCCCGACTTTCGCTCATCGCTGGAAGATATGCAGGANCTGGCAAAGCAGGGNGTACGTATACTAGCTCCACCNATNTATGCTCTGCTGGATGTTGAAGGTGGGGATATTGTGCCCTCNGCGTATGCACGTCAAGCCCGGCAGGNAGGAATTGATTTGATTACCTGGACACNGGAGCGCTCCGGACCGTTGACTGGAGGAGGTGGGTGGNACTATCAAACGGTTAAGGAAGCAATCAATAATGATGGGGACGTGATGCAGGTGTTAGACGTGCTCGCANAGCAGGTTGGAGTACTCGGAGTCTTCAGTGATTGGCCTGCAACGACAACATACTACGCTAATTGCATGGACCTTCCATAGTTGCCCAACTCGCTGATTTNTCTAGGTAAGAGAGNAATTTCGGTGTTATCCGNGGGGGGGGGACTNTTCAGTCATCTCCCCCAACCTCTTCCAACTTTTTTCTTCTCAGCAATCCCGAACCGTTACCTCGCCATCTGGTAGAATCGTTCCGCAGAGCTTTACATANTTCAGATCGGTCCCTTCCATCTTGACGTTGGTCAAATTAGTACGACGCATCTTGACTCCACGGAGGTCGGCTGCGTTGAGGTTCACTTCGGTTAAATTGGCTTCATCCAAATTGGCTTCAAGCAAGATGGCTCCGCTGAGATCGGCGCCTTCCATGCGAGTATCTCGCAAGCTTGCTTCTTCGAGAGAAGTGCCTCGCAGCTTGGCGCTTCTCAGGTTCGAGTTCCATAGTTCTACACCACGCAGATTGGCTCCGTTCAGCAGAGCGCTCTCCAAATCTGTTTCTTCCAGGTTGGCGTCCAAGAGGTCTGCGCCACTGAAATCCGCCTCCGTCAACTTGGCTCCACGTAGTCGGGCACGTCGTAGGTCGGCTCCACGTAGTCGGGCTCCTTGGAGATTGGAAAAGCTGAGGTCACTTCCCTCGAGACTCATTCCACTAAGATCGGCTCCAACCAGGTTACAGCCTAGGCAGTCTTTGTTCTCCATCAACTTCACGAGATCGTCTTGATCNAGNGCTAGGGGTTGTTGAAGGAAGCTGCTCTGGCAAGCTCCCAGATTGATACTGATGATACCAAAGCAAACTAGTATCATTGGGTGAATTCTGTACTGCCAACTGCCGTGTATGAACATTGGCACACCTCCTTACCTTTGAATCTTGCAAGTCCGCTAAATGAGTTTGGTTTATTTTTCATAATGATGACTGAGGAGAGCAGAACCGTCAATGAATTCCAATCAATAAAATGGTGAAATGAATCTATACAGATTTGGACAAAGGGTGGCATTTGATGAAAATTCCTGTTACACCTGCGCTTTGCTGATAAGACACTCTGATAGCAGCTGATAAGAAAAGGTACGCATGAACTTTCGCATCGATGCCCTGCAGTATGCCGACTGGTCCGAGAAAATCTTTTGTCAACTCCGTGAAGGTAAGCTGGATGGGGTCCACGTGACAATCACCTACCACGAAAATTTTCGGGAAACCGTGCTTGTGATGGAAAAGTGGAATAGATGGTTTGAGCGTTTCCCAAATTTGATTTTCCAGGGATTTGANGCCAGTGATTTNGAACAAGCTCAACTGAGTGGTCGGACAGCGATCTTCTTTGGGTCACAGAATCCAAGTTGNATGGAAGACGACATCGGGCTGGTGGAGATTCTTCATCGNTTGGGTNTGCGCTTCATGCAGCTTAGTTACAATAACCAATCACTGCTAGCGACTGGTTGCTATGAGGAAGAAGATCCGGGTTTGACACGGATGGGACGTGAAGTGATCAAGGAGATGAACCGGGTGGGTTTGGTGATAGACATGAGTCACTCCGCGGAGCGTTCAACTCTGGAAGCGATTGAACTTTCAAGCCGACCAATTGCCATNACGCACGCCAACCCTTCCCTGTGGCATCCTGCACTGCGTAACAAGTCCAATCAGGTATTGCGTACTCTTGGTGAGTCCGGTGGAATACTTGGCTTCTCACTTTATCCACATCATTTNAAAGAAGGGACCAACTGTACTAGANGATCCTTTTGCGAGATGGTGGCCCAGACCGCCGAGTTGGTGGGAGTGACTCAAATAGGGATNGGTTCGGACCTCTGTCAGGATCAACCGGACGAGATTGTGGAGTGGATGCGTAACGGACGCTGGACTAAATCAATGGATTACGGAGAAGGGAGTGCAAAAGTTCCTGGGTTCCCACNGATGCCAGATTGGTATCCAGACAACCGGGCCTTTGGCAGCCTGGCAGATAGCTTGCGTGAGGTAGGCTTTGCAGAAAAGGAAGTCGCTGGCATTCTGGGGAACAACTGGGCNAGGTTTTTTGCGGAGAGCTTCTCNGCAAGAGTGGAAGACATCAAGTGAGGCCTAACGAGCAACTAATTCCAGCTAGGTTCTATCGNTCTCCCGGACAGGTGATGCGAGTTGCTCGAATGGGCTGNAGTCACCCAACACGCCTCTCCTTTCTACGTCAACTGCTGCGACGTCTTAAGAAAGAAAATTGGAGCTTTGACCGTCCAGTCTGGCAGCTTAACCAGCGAGGNGTTGGTCACGCCGTTTACCAAGCTCAAGGCCCCGAGCGCTGCTATAGCCTGGTCGCTTTCTCTCATGATCTTCCAGAGGAGATGCGCTCAGACAGGGTGATTGCAACTGCTTGGGATGCTACGTTCACTCTATTTGATGGTACTCCTAGCACTGCTGATATTGAACGGCTGGAACGAAATGTCCCTCTTCAAGAAGCAGGACGTATCTCAGCAAAGGAGCTATCGCTNAGTCGGGCCAATCGTTCCGTACGACTCTTTGAATATGTGGTCAAAGAGTTAGCTCAGGGACGTCAGCCTGAGCGTGGTCGCCTGGAGCAAACGGGTTACCTGATGCGTACTACCGCGGTCTACGGGACTGGCAAATTTGGTGCAGCCGATAGGGGTGTTTTGGAAGATCGGCCAGAGATGCGAGCACCTTTTCAAGCAGAGATGCTCTCTGTCTGGCTNACCCGAGCGTTCACGATAGATCTTGTCGAGCATCTGGCAGCAGAGTTGGGAGGGGCACAAGCGGTGAAGCTTGATCCTGCATTACGAAGTTTGTTGGGAGTGGGCAACTCGACTGGCTTAGGCATGGCTCCCTTCTTGGTACGTCATCCGGTGCTGATTCATCACTGGTTTGCTGCTCGTGAAGAGGCGCTTGCGCGCGTACGCTCCCAACCAAAGTTAACTTCAGAAACACTTGATCAATTTTGTGAAGTACTNAGAGCAAAACAGGAAAACGCAAATCAGTGGCAGAGTGAGCATCCACTTCAGGTAGTCAAGTTGAAGGAACTGCGGGAAGGCTTGAGGCAGCTGCATACATTTGTTCATGAAGAGTGGGATNTAGCGCAAAAATACCCATGGGACGCACTCTGGTATTGGAGTCAGCTTGAACTGCCGCTGGAAGCACAGGAGGCGTTGGTAGCCCTCTTATTGGAGCCGCATGGTGAGTTGATTGATGATTTAGGAGATCAGATGGCCACAGACGAAGAAGTGACTTTCAAGGTCGATGGCAGTCAATTGATTGGTGAGTTGAGAAAGCATTTGCATAGTAACTTTGTTTGGGCTTTGGGAACTGATTATCAGCAACCAGAACAATGCGCTCGCTTTTGGTATGTGTCAGAAGAAAAACTAGAACCTCGCCTTGGTGAACGACACAGCGAACCTGGTGCTGAACGTGAACAGCCCCTGGACATTGGTCGCCAAGTAGCTGAACTCCGAGATNTGCTCAGAGAGTGGTTTGATGAGACTCCAGTGGCTCAACTATTGTTGGTGCATCCTGAGTTTCGTTCCATTGTTCGTCGTGTTCAACTATCGGCTCATTATCCTTTTGCTGAAATCCAGGACAATCTCATTTCTTCTGAGATGCTGCCCATTGACCTCTTACGAAGCAAACTAGCTTTTTTTGGAGCAACTCACTTTGATCCTCGTTCTGACCGCTGGNTGCGAATTAGCTTGTTTCAAGGGGAGCCTTACCCAAATGAATTGAACCGTGCAGATGTCTCCTGAGAATCAGCAAGTCTCAGAAGATTTTTACACTTCTGGGGACCTCTGGTTTTCTCAGTCTGAACTCCAGCAACTTGTAGTTAAGGTCGCCCGGGGATCTGGTTATTGCTGGAGTGATGCAGAAGAAATTGGCTGGGCAGCGAGTTGGTTGAGTAAGTTTGGTTTGCCCGGTGAGGATGTTGTGTTGAGNTTGATGCACTCAAGCGAGCTGATAGCACCAACACCAACACCTCAATTTTGGAAGGAAGGTCGTATTCCGCATTGTCCATTGCGTTGTGGACTGGCACTAATGGATTTTGCGCAATTGCCTGAAGGATTGGGGACTTCTTCGCTGGTGATTGAGTCTATGTTGGGTTTNCCCTGCTTTCTAGCTTTTGCAGCACGGACTGCTNGACAAATTCAGCATCCGCTGAAAATTCAGTGGGAGGAGCAGTCTCTGTTCATGAATGAGGNGGCTCAGCCNAGTGTAGANATTGATAAGGTNTCAATGGAATTTGGGAAGATAGTGGAGGTNAAGATTACNCGTTCTGACTCGGACATGGCTTATGTTCAGACAAAAAANTCCCAATACTGCGTGCGTGTATCTTCACAAAGTTTTGAACAATTAGAGGCCTTTGCTCAGCAGACTCTGGTTCCTGCCTCAGATTTATCTCGACTCCGAGCTGGTCACGATAGTCCCACCTCTTGAACGAGACTGCTAGTCGTTTGTCCACGGATTTGCGNTAGTTGGGTTTTGTTTTACGGAAGTAAGTACTGATCAGAATGTCTGATCAAAAGTGATTTGGTATCAACTCAAAGAGAGCGAATTTACTTGACTCAGTTGTTGGTTCAATGGCAAGAATAAGTATTATCCTGTCAAGATTGTTAAAAATAATAATTTAACTCCAACAATCGGAAGATTGTGAGGCAATCTCTTCAGCAGTAATTGAAAATGAAGACCCGAACTGTCGCAAATTCAATCAGTACAACAAGCTTTCATTAAATAGCCACAGCCAGAGATAAAAAAAGATGCGAAACCATGAAGTGAGATTTGTTGACAGCAAGCACTATCGAGGAGACTGCCGAAGATATCACAAACGTTATCCAGTGGTTCTACCCGCGACACTCCTGTATAATGATAATGAGGGAGTAGTGAAAGTACTCGATATCAGCATGGGAGGGTGCAAGATGATTGCGAATAATCACTGCAGCCCTCATGCGAAAATCAGCATGACTTTTTATACTCCTTCAGAGGCTAATGCAGAGGAGTTAGTCGCCTGCTCGCCTATTCATGCTTTAGTAGTGCGCTCCCATCACACAGCAAACGATCATTATATCATTAATGTCGATTTTCGGGGGGCACTGTTCCATGAACATGGAATCGAGCAACTGATTGAAATCCACAAGCACCAAACACATCAATAAAGTCACCCAACTTTGCCTTCATTTTTACCCTGCCTGGCGATCGTTTTTAGTACTTTCAGAAGCGGTTGCTATCGTGTCTAATCAACAATCTCTATGAACTATATTCCCAGCTGGCATTCGGGTTCTACAAATCTGAGCATCGGCCATTTCTACATCGGTCAGATCCGCTCCACTAAAGATTGCATCGTGGATCTTTGCGCCTTTGAGATTTGCGCCTTTGAGATTTGCGCGACTTAGGTTGACTACCATCAGGCGGGCGCCCTCCAAATTGGCGTTACTCAGGTTTGCTTCACCAAGCATTGCTCCAGTTAGATTTGCACCACGTAGGTCGGCTCCCTGAAGATTGGCCTTGTAGAGGTTGGCCAACCCTAAATTAGCGTTTTCTAGCGAGGCTCCTGCAAGGTTGGCCCACTGCAGGTTAGCAATTTCCAGATTGGCCTCAAACAGGTCCGCGTGATCCAGGTCAGCCCCTTCTAAATCTGCACCGACTAGTTGAGCATGAATAAGCGAAGCTTCTCGCAGCTTTGCATCCACTAGATTTGCCGAGAGCAGTCTAGCTCCAGCCAATTTGCTGCCAACAAGGTTTGCTTTCTGAAGATTGGCTTCAAATAGATTTACCCCCAGTAGTTCGCGCCCTTGGAGTTGGGCAAATTTCAGATCACAGCCTTCGCATTGCCCTTCTTTCAGCTTTTTCAAATCCTTTGAATCTACGGCACACAGAGTGGCGCCAACAAGCAAGGCTACTAGGCTCGATATGAGTAACTTAGAACTGGCGAAGAGCGGTAGGTGCATGGTTGAATTCTCCATCGAGTTGAGATCTGTGAATATTTGTTGTGAACACAAACTAGCACGAGACGACAGAGGCAGGGAGTGATTTGAGTTGGTTCGATACGTCCCCTTCCAATGGTGGCGATTGAAGCCGCAGTGAATTCCTGCCATGGTGATTCAAAGTCTTTACCGATGCATACCCTTGACCGGAAAGGGAGTCAAAAGGAATTTACGTAGACTCTTTTTAATAAACCAATCGAGGGCGGATGACTAGTTCGAAAAATCCTCCAAACTTGATGAGTTAGCAACGCTATGGATTTCTGATGGGTTTTTTATCACTGGCGCTGTCAATAAGTGCCCAGAAACGGTTGAAACCCTAGGGCTGGGAAGTCCTCACTTGCTTGCCTTTATTGAGCATCTTTGGTTGGGGTCCCCATGATGGATCGCTGAATGGCCAACGATCTGAGCAGTCCCAAAAGGACGGTTGCTTCTCTGGAAGATGATGCTTAATTAGGTTCACTACTGGTGCTGGTTGTGTTACTCTAGTAGCAGTAATTTTTTGGGGAGTCGGCATCTTTGGAAAAGACAATCTTGGCTCTTGAGGCAATTTTGTCTGGATGCTCTCAATGAGAGTGGTCTTGAGCACACTTAGCAACCCAGTCGACCATGAACTGGTGCATCATAAGGCCAGATTTGAGAAAGCATGTGGAAAGGTCTAATTAGCCTGTGTCTAAAATGAAGTCACCGGCTCTGCTGACGAATTTGCTACTTTTTCAGCTACAGCGGTATCCCGATCATTATCTCCACGCCTGAAGATCCTATCGGCTGTTATGTCATTGTAAAGACGAGCCTAATCTATCATATGGATACGAGGTGACAATTGTTCTGGGGCTGCTTCCTCCTGTTTGGTTCCGAGTTATGGAACCCAAAGTAGTGTAGCAACAAAATCTCATTTGACCGAGGTTGCCATAGGAATTGCGAAGTGATCAGGAACAATACTTCAATAAATTTTAGAATCCAAAAAAAGCTGCATTGGGATCAATTGTTTCGATATGCAGTCGTTCCCAATTCCAGACCAGCATCAAGGTTTGACTTTGTCGAGGTGTAATGGTCGCTTTGATGTCATGATACTGAATCTTCAGTGAATCTGTAAAGTAGTTGATCGCATAGCCCAACCAGAGTTTATCAGAGACTTCTAGGATCAAATTTAGGCCATAATAAACTTGGTAACCCCACTCACTCTTCTCCTCATAAGGTGTGATTTTTCCTGCGGCTGAAGTGTGAGTAGCATTGTGGTAGTCCATGCCGAGTCCAAACGCAGCATAGGGTTGCAGATGAGCAAGCCCCAGTCGCAGATCATAGCCAAGTGAATAAGCGAAACTTAGGTTGCGATATTCGACAACATGATTGTTGCCAGAACTATCAGTTCCTTCCCCTTGAAATGACAGACTCAGTAAGTGTAACCCGTCCAATAGTCCGCCATCAAAGCCACGATCCTGCCAAAAAGTAATCTCGTTATGCATGCCATTCATCGTCAGGGCCAGGTCTGAATTCTGGGCTCTGAAGTCGGCTTTAGTGGGACCGTTGGCAAACCAGCTAAGCGTCTTATCCTTCCCACTTTTCTCCTTCTCTTCTTGTGGAAAAGCCGAAGAAAAGGTTGATATGCAAAGAGAGGCAAAAAGCAACAAGCATCTAAAGTGGGGTCTCATAGGTTTGGTTCAGCACAGTTCCCCGAGCGCTGAACTCCCTGTTCAATGGCTGGGATAGAGTTGGCAGAAATAATTTCACGGAAGAACCCGTCAGGTAAGCAAAGGCAACACCAACGACAACCGACATCGAGAAAGATGGGAAGACCCTACTTTGAGAACAAACTTTCAGGAAAGATTTCTCAAGGGCGAATCGGCAAGGATACCAACTGATGGGAGCCCCTCGAAAGCAAATGGAAGCGCAGACTGTGCAGAACAGCCGCTACACTCAACCCAGCGATCAGACCGCCCCAGACGCTGATAGCACCCCATTCCCAAACAAATCCAAAGAGATAGGCCAACCCCATTCCAACAGGCCAATAGGAAAGCAAATTAGTTAGTAAGGGAATGCGGGTATCCTTCAGTCCTCGTAAGGCACTCATTGTGGAGACCTGCAATCCATCGGAGAGCTGGAACAAGGCTGCCATCCAAAGAATCTGGATTGTTAGTTCGGTGACAGCAGGATCACTTGTGTAGAGTCCACTGATTGCGTGTGGAAACAGAATGAGAATGCTGGCAGTCATGGTCATGATGCCGACACAAACACCGACTCCCAGCCAACCTCGAAAACGGACTTCCTGCCAATTTTTTTGACCAACCGCATTACCCACTCGTTGGGAGATCGCTGCAGAGATTCCCAACGGGATCATGAAAGCCAAGCCTGCTACATTGATGGAAATCTGGTGCGCTGCTAGTGCTACCACCCCAAACTTACCCATCATCAAGGCAATTACTGTGAACATGCAGACTTCTGCCCCGAAACTGAGTCCAGTTGGAATGCCGACTCGCAAAATTTCCTGCCAATAGCTCCAAATGGGCCAGTCAAATCGACTCAGAAAGCGAATAGTTTTAGTTTTTTGACTAGATTGCAGATAAAGCAGCGCTCCTATCAGAATTACCCAATGTGCGATGGCGGTCGTCCATCCAGCTCCCACAGCACCCATCTTTGGGAAACCAAAATTGCCGAAGATCAGCGTGTAGTTGCCAATAATGTTGACACATAAGCCCAAGAGAGTGAGGTACATGCAAGGCCTAGTGATTCCAAGACCATCGAGACTATGCCGGATGGCCAGAAAGACATAGGCTGCGGGTAATCCCCAGATAACTGCTTCCAGATAGCCATCAGTGATTCTGACAACATCGGGTTCATAGTCCATCCAGCGCAACAGATGATCCATATGAGGAAGTACCAGCATACTAAGCAAAGCCAGCAACATACTAATCCAAATACCTTGTCGAACACTGGGGCTAATTTTGCGGATATTACCTGACCCTTCTAGTTGAGCGACGATTGGGGTCAAGGCTACCATCACACCAATGCCCAAGCAAAAGATTTGATGGAATAAAGCACTTGCTGAGGCAACTGCTGCCAGCTCATTCGGGCCAGCATGTCCAGTCATCACGGTGTCAACAAACTGCATTGAGAGGTTCAGTACTCCTGAGACTACGACGGGTAATCCAATGCGCAGCAAAACTTGGCTTTCCTCAATGATCGGAGCAGCATTCATAAGTGCTTTATAAAATTAAATTCTATTGATGAGGGAAAGTGAATTTTATGAAAAGCGGAAACAATATTTCTATCAGGAGGAAATTCACGATGAAGAGGGCCTGTGGAAAGTCCAGCCAAATTAAGCTATCCTCTTATTTAAAGTGAGCTTAGTAAGCTTCTGAAGAGAGGATCAAGAAATGTACTTGTTTCCCATTCGTCTTGTTGTTAACAACTGGGCTTAACAACGTTACATCACTTCCTGTATAAGAGGAGAATTCCATGGCAAACAACGACAAACGAAGTACCTACGGTCAGGGACGGCTATATGATTCGATCGTTGAAACGATCGGCAATACTCCATGTATTCGGATCAACAAACTTGCTCCAAAGGGAGTTCGGCTTTATGTGAAAGCCGAAGCATTTAATCCTGCTGCATCGGTCAAAGATCGATTGGCAATTAGTATCATTGAAGAAGCCGAAAAGCGAGGTGACCTTAAACCTGGGCAGACTGTGGTTGAAGCTACCAGTGGCAACACAGGAATTGGCCTTGCAATGGTCTGTGCAGCTAAAGGCTATCCTCTAGTAGTCACAATGGCGGATAGTTTTTCCATTGAACGACGTAAGCTGATGCGTTTCTTAGGAGCCAAAGTTGTTCTGACACCAAGAGCCCAGAAAGGCTTCGGAATGTACAAGAAAGCAGCGGAACTGGCAGAGTCTAACGGTTGGTTCCTGGCGCACCAGTTTGAGACTACGGACAACGCTGATATTCATGAGAATACAACCGCCCGTGAGATCATTGCTGATTTTGCTGGAGAGCGACTGGACTACTGGGTCACAGGATATGGTACTGGTGGAACAGTTACCGGTGTGGCTCGGGTGCTACGTAAGGAACGCCCAGAAACTCGAATCATCCTCAGCGAGCCTGCAAATGCTCAGGTTGTTGGTAGTGGTCATGTTCAGCAGCGAGATGCAGATGGGTCTCCGTCTGTGAGTCACCCTCACTTTGAACCGCACCCTATTCAGGGCTGGACACCAGACTTCATTCCCCTAGTTCTGCAGGAGTCCATTGATAATAAACTGTTTGATGAACTGGTTCCGATTGCGGGTGCTGCTGGCATTGAGTGGTCTCGTAAATTAGCAACTCAGGAAGGGATCTTTACTGGAATTTCAGGGGGCTCATCCTTTGCAGTGGCGGTTGAGATTGCTCAGCAAGCAGAGCCTGGATCTGTCATCCTCTGCATGCTAGCAGATACTGGAGAGCGCTATCTCTCCTCCCCACTTTTTGAGGCAATCAGCGAAGACATGACGGATGAAGAAATTGCTCTTTCAAAGTCAACTCCTGGTTACCAGATGTCGGAGAGTTGAGCACTCTACTGAGATTGAAATCAGTATTGTTCTACCCTTTCAAAGAGTATAGGTTTGTTCTTTGCTCACTCCAAAGAATTAAATGCACAGATTTCTCAAATAGTGAAATCTTACAATCTATCTACTCACCAGGACACTTCATGAAAAGAACAATTCTTATTTTCGTTAGCTTCTGGCTGGGAACGACAGTCTGGGCTTTAAATCAGGCACACTTTGAACGGTTGATGCAGACGAAGCGTTGTCTAGAATGTGATTTGTCAGACATGAATCTGAGAAATGAGAATCTGAAGGGGGCTGTGTTGGTTGACAGCAACTTGCAGCGTGCAAACTTGTGGGATGTGAATCTGCAGATTGCGTTCCTTCAACGAGTGAACTTTCAGAAGA
This sequence comes from Deltaproteobacteria bacterium, assembly GCA_002684675.1. Classification (GTDB taxonomy): domain Bacteria; phylum SAR324; class SAR324; order SAR324; family NAC60-12; genus JCVI-SCAAA005. The sequence continues at coordinate 16,777 of NYVT01000014.1, read as the reverse complement.
GCTATTTGCAGGGTGCTAAGCTGATGGGGGCTGATCTGCAGAACGCAAATTTTCAGGGAGCGGATCTGCGCGGGGCGGATTTGCAGGGCGCTAATTTACAAGAGGTGAACTTCGATGGAGCCAACTTGGAAGGAGCAAAACTCTCAGGAGCTCTCATGCTCGGAGCCAAGCTATGCAACACGATCCTGCCAGATGGCAAGGTGGAGTACAGTGGTTGTGTGCTGAGCAATTGATAACGAAAGAGTAAGATGTTGAATTCTTGAATCAGATCTCAAAAGTCCTCCATCCTTTGGAAGGAATCATCAAATGGAATACCGCCGAAGCTGGTGTAATCTTCATGGATATAGCCGAATTCTACGACGAAGNTTGGAGTGAAGAGCTACTAGGGCAAGCAATTCGAGACATGAGAATTCCTAGTTAGAATTCAGTGATCACAACAAAAGTTCTTAGATGCATGCGGTCGGGTATCAATGACATGGAATTGACTCGGGTGCACATTCATCATGAAGTGGATACCTCCATACGAAAGCTGGGCTTGAAGCACATTAATCTCTACCAAATTCACGGACTGGATCTACTGACAACCATTGATGAGACCTTGTGGGCCTTGGATGGCTCTAGTATTTAGTGGCGAGGTGTGCCATATCGGAATTTCAATTCAGGCAGCCNAGAAAGTTGCAAAAGCCAATCGTTGGAACCGGTTCGAGTCCGTTCAAACTATACCTTGGTGGGACGTGACTTGGAACGTGAGGTCTTGCCTATTTGTAAGGNATCAATCGGAGTAATAGTTTGGAGACTCCTTGCTGAAAGTTTGCTCAGTGCTGATTTCCTAATGAATAGTGACAGGCCAGGAAGAGCCTGACGCACTAGCTTTGGTTTTCCACCGGTGGATTGAGGACGCGCATTCGGCCTCGTCGATGTAAGGCNGCTGGTTGCCGAGGCCCGTGATCGTAGTGGCAAGGGTGGCCCAGCCTTGGTTCCTTCAACAAACAGGCATCACGAGCATTGTCATTGGAGCTAATACCAGGGAGCAGCAAGAAGATAACCCGTAGGTTGCTAGGCTCACTCTGACTTCAGTGGAACTGGAAATTCTTAACTCTGTCATTGCGCTACCCGTTGAGTACTCCAGTCGGATGGAGACACTCCGGAACCAGGGCCGAAAGGTGCTTCCAGATCAAAGCTAGTGAACTGGTTTGCCAACTGTAAGTTGGTCAAGAAGTGCCCACATCTCTAGCACTCCTTAACCAAGCAGTGACTTTAGAAGCCTCTGCCAACGAATCTTGCCATAAGGCAGTCCAATCAAGCGAGCCAGCCAATTCGGTCGCTCCTCTGGAGACAGTGAAGCAATNTCTTGCTGAGCAATTGAGACCCGAATCGGTAGCCGCAGTTTGTCCAGGTTGAACGCCATTGTCTGACGGTGTTGGATTAGGAACTTCCAGGAAGGTTGAAGTTTACGAAGTGTAGCCAATCTAGTGAACTGGAGATGAATTGCGGATCCTTCGCCGACAAGAACCAACTGATCCTTCTCACTCCCAACGATTTCGACCCGACCTTCAAACTCCAGACGACTCATTGCTTTACGTCNCGGGTACGGATCTTTAGAGTTCCGTTGATTTTCCAGTGTCCATGCTCCGCATCTTGACCTACTCCGCTGGGAGCCCAGACTTCCATATTTTCGAATTCATAGGTGATTTCCGCATTGCGACCAGTCAATTTGTCGTAAAGATCAATCGCCAGTTCTGCCCAGGATTGAGTGTGTTTCGATTCTGCCATGAGATTCCTTGATTTTAGGTAAATAGGTTGGGGTCTTTGATGATCTGAGCCACCGGCTTCACACTATGTACCAGTTATGGTGCGTAAAGCCCTGAAGTGGTGCTTGCCAAGAAATGATAGCGAGCAAGATAATTTTTTCAATCTTCAGTCGCTGTAGACCCTTCAGAAANATGATGGACTACTTGCTCCGGAAGAAATTTGACACCGCTGAGTAGTAAGAAATACGATGCATTTCTCTATTTTATTATCTGCTTCTTTCAATATTGCTTCAGAATTTATCTTGTTCTCTGAAAAACGATCAGACTACACTTTTGCAAATTAACTATCTATTTTATGTCTCGTGTCCAAGATTTATGTTGGACATTGTATCGATAAGAATAAGCCCCAGTAATTTGAACCCTCATTCTCAAGCTTTACATGAGCTACGCAGCTGCCAAAACGATCACAATTGATGAAATTCCAGTGATTGACGTGCATACATTGCGCTTTGGTGACTATAGGTTGAAGCAGGAGGTTGCTCGAAGACTTCGCCAAGCAGCAGAAGGAATTGGCTTTTTCTACATAAAGAATCATTGTATCCCATTACAGTTGATCCAGCAAGCGTATGTAGCCACACAAAAATTTTTTCAGCAACCGCTGGATTGGAAAAACCAGCTAAAGATCAATCCCAATCACCATGGTTTCCTAGCAGTTGGCCAGGCCAAGATGGAAAAAGCCAAAAGAGTAGATCTGAAAGAGAGTTTTGTTTGGGGACTGGATCTACCAGAGGGACACCCTGATATAACTGAGGAAAATCCGTTTTTGGGAAGAAACCAATGGCCTTCACAAATGCCGGAATTCAGAGCAGCAGTTTATCCTTTTTTTGAAGCAGGCCTGGAATGTGGGAGAGACATGATGCGGGCTTTTGCCCTCAGCCTTGATCTGCCCGAAGAAACGTTTCTGCAAGCAACCAATCAGCCCATCGCCCGTAGTTCTGTGATTTACTATCCGCCTCACCCGTCTGACCTTGGTGAAACTCAATTTGGTGTGGCACCACATACAGATTACGGATGTCTGACCTTACTCTGGCAGGATTCAGTGGGTGGTTTGGAAGTCCAGACTAGGCAGGGCGAATGGGTCACAGCTCATCCATTAGAGGATACCTTGGTAGTCAACGTAGGAGACCTACTTTCTCGTTGGACGAACAACGCTTTTCAGTCCACTCTGCATCGCGTGATCAACCGAAAAAGCATAGAGCGCTATTCAATGGTAATTGCCTGGGATCCTAACTTCGAAACGTGGGTTGATCCAGCAGAGGTTTTTCCAGAAGCAGAGTCAGTGCAGTATGCACCTGTACAATGTGGAGAGTATGTTTTGTCACGATTCGATGCTTCATTCAGCTATCGAAAGGCAGCGCAGTCAGCATGAGTGAACTTCGCAAGCCGCCCTCCCGCCCTGTCAAATGGTGGAATTCTCGTTGGTTGGATGTCAGTCAGTTAGTTATATTCTTCGGTGCTCTGATCTGGTTTACGCTCAACGGTGCTGCCCAGATGGGATACAACTGGCAGTGGTACCGACTTCCCAAGTATTTTTGGAAGGTTATTGACGGCGAGTTGATCTGGGGGCCTCTGATGGATGGTCTTTTCGTAACCTTGGAGATTGGGCTCTACGGAATCATCATTACTTTGCTGATTGGATTAACGACCGCGATGTTACGCATGTCCCAATCCTGGATAGGGAATGTGGTTGCACAAGTCTATCTGGAAGCAATTCGTAACACGCCGTTGCTTGTGCAGATGTATGTTTTCTACTTTGTCTTTGCTCCGATTCTTGAAATTCCCAGATTCTGGGTTGGAGTTCTCTGCATATCTTTTTTCGAGGGAACCTTCGCTTCAGAAATCATCCGAGCGGGTATCCTGAGTGTGCAAAGAGGACAATGGGAGGCTGGTACCAGTATTGGACTATCCCGCTGGAACATCTATCGATACATTGTACTGCCACAAGCTGTACCATTGATGTTGCCGCCGTTGACAGGAGTTTTGATCAACCTGATCAAACATTCAGCGATTGTCAGCGTGATTGCTGTCTTTGATTTGACGACACAGGGACTGGACATCATCGCAGACACCTTCATGAGCTTTGAGATTTGGCTAACAGTAGCTGCGATGTATCTAGGTATCACGATAGCGCTTTCTCTGTTGGTGAGCATTCTTGAATGGAAAGTTCGTGGCCGTCACTGAACCCAGGAGACTTGGAGTTTGACAAGTTTCCTGTTGAGCTTTCGCAACTAGCGAAAGCGTTTTTATAGCAGGCTTCCCGGGGAGAGTAGCCTATCTCCAGATTCGTTGTCTGGTTTCTTGACAACGGGTCAACAAATCTTTCTGAAAAGAGGACGTATGAAAGTCATCAAAACTTCGCTAACCCTCCTGCTAGGTCTGTTGCTGATACTTCCCGCATACACAGGTGCTTTGGCTGGGGAGACTCAACAACAACTGACCTCTGAAAGTGTCATCGAGACAATCAAGAAGCGAGGCAAGTTAATGGTTGGCATGTCAACCTTTGTGCCCTGGGCTATGCGCAACAAGCAGGGTGAATTGATCGGTTTTGAGATTGATGTTGCAAAGAAGGTTGCCGAAGACATGAGTGTTGACATTGAGTTTGTACCCACACAGTGGTCCGGTATCATTCCCGCACTAATTGCTGGAAAATTTGATGTGATCATTGGTGGAATGAGCGTTACCCCACAACGCAATCTGACTATCAGTTTCACAGCACCGTACGCCCATTCCGGGCTAGGAATTGCTGCTAATAAGAAACTGGCGGGTGATTTTGCTTGGCCAGAAGGATTTAATCGCTCAGATGTGATCTTTGTTTGTCGACGTGGGGTTACTCCCTGTACGGATGCAGTCGCAAAAATATGGCCAAAAGCTAAAGTTCGTCAGTTTGATGATGATACGATGGCGTTCCAAGAGGTCGTGAATGGTAATGCTCACGCAACTCTTTCGAGTCACCCAAAGCCTGTCAGTTTCACTTACCGGTATCCAGATGCGCTCTACATGCCGACAACGGAAAATCTGTCCCGGGGGGACGAGGCATTTGGGATCCGCAAAGGTGATCCAGATGCGCTGAATTTCTTCTCCAACTGGATCATGATCAACACCAGCAACGGATGGCTCGAAAAGCGCCATCACCACTGGTTTAAGACAATGGACTGGGCAGATCAGGTCGATCAGCAGTAATTCTTCAATTTCTGGTTGGAGAAGATTCCAATGGGAACTTCTCCAACCGGTAGTGTTATCATATGTCTCGATCTACCTTGCGCTATCGCTGGTCTTGGGTAGACTCAGTTGTCCTGTTAGGAATTATTGGTTTCTTTGGCTTCATCGGCTATCGGGTTGACACTGTCTTGGTTTACCAATGGGACTGGGGCTTCCTACCTGGTTACTTGTTCCGCTGGGACGAAGAAACTCAATCACTGCTGCCAAATCTCTTGGTTAAGGGCTTGCTGACAACACTTCGGTTGGCCTTCTGGAGCGTTATCCTGGCGACATTGATCGGCTTCGTCACTGGTATGATGCGAACCAGCCGCCGGCTTTTTCCTAAGGCTTTCAGTCGACTCTACGTTGAGTTGATTCGTAATGTTCCTCCCATCGTTTTCATCTTCGTCTTTTACTTCTTCATCAGTAGCCAGATCATCCCACTACTTGGTCTAGATACCCTTGATCAAAGACTGGGTCCAACCGGTCAAAGTGTTGTGGAGCTTCTCTTTGGTCCGGTTTCTTTGCTCTCAAATACTTTTTCAGGAATTTTCTGTCTCGCTCTCTTTGAAGCAGCCTACATCACAGAGATTGTACGCTCTGGGATTCAATCCATCTCATCTGGCCAACGAGAGGCTGCGATGAGCATTGGACTGAGTCGTTGGCAACAGATGCGCTACGTTGTCCTACCCCAGGCCGTTCAACGTGTAATCCCTCCCTTAGCAGGTCAGTTTATCATCCTGATCAAGGATTCTTCGATTGTCTCATTGATTTCCATCCAGGAGCTCACTTTTTTGACGCTGGAAGTGGCCAATTCTACACAACGTGTCTTTGAGGTTTGGGTTTTTGTAGCTGGGGTTTACTTTGTTTTGTGCTACTCCTGCGCACTGATCTTTCGTCGTCTTGAAATGAAACTTGACTCATCGCGTATTTAGAACTAGGGGTTCACGACGACATGAAGGAGAATATTTCAAATCCAATCATAGAGATGTCTGGGGTCAGTAAGTGGTTTGGTGACTTTCAGGTACTCAAAGATGTTAGTTTGCGAGTTTTCTCTGGAGAGCGGGTTGTTGTCTGCGGACCTTCTGGCTCTGGCAAGTCTACACTGATTCGTTGTATCAATCGGTTGGAGGAGCACCAAGAGGGACGGATTATTGTTGATGGTATTGAGCTGGATCAGGATACTCAGCACATCAACAAGGTTCGTAGCGAAGTAGGAATGGTCTTCCAGCAGTTCAATCTCTTTCCTCATTTGACGGTGCTGGAAAACTGCGCGCTGGGTCCTGTGAAAGTTCGCGGTCATAGTAAAAAAGATGCCGAGGCCTTGGCGATGGAATATCTGCAGCGGGTTCGAATTCCAGAGCAAGCCGCTAAATATCCGGGATCACTCTCCGGAGGGCAGCAGCAAAGGGTAGCGATTGCCCGATCCCTCTGCATGCAGCCGCGGATCATGCTTTTTGATGAACCGACCTCTGCTCTTGATCCAGAGATGATCAAGGAAGTACTCGACGTAATGATCGATCTTGCCGAGAGTGGTATGACGATGATTTGTGTCACTCACGAAATGGGTTTTGCTCGCACAGTGGCACATCAGATGGTGTTTATGGATGAAGGNCGGATTATTGAGCGGTCGCCACCAGCCCAGTTTTTTTCAGAACCAGAACACGAGAGGACTAAGCTGTTTCTGAGTCAGATCCTTTCACACTGAGTTNAATTTGTACAATTCGATTTTGTTTTNGAGACTATGGAACCGAAATTCGATGAATTTCTAGATTCTTNAAGTATTCCCAAGAATGTGAGTTTNCTGCAATCAGACGGACTCTTGCATCAACCTTCCCAAGTTTTACCAGCTTACGAGCATTTGTCAGAGAGTCGAACTGCCATGGAAGAGTTGACCCCAGGGGAATGGAATAGTCTGAATCTATACCGAGCTCGTTACAACCAAGAACAGCAGGCAAGACAGGCTTTGGACATGCTTGCCGCTTCCAAAGACTCTCCTAGTTATGGATTCCGTGTAAACAATTATCGCCACTGTCTGCAGTGTGCAACGATGCTGTATCAGGATGGAGCAGACGAAGAAACGATTGTCTGTGGATTATTTCATGATTTGGGCTTCATCGTCTGTCCTGATAATCATGGTGAATTCTCAGCTACGTTACTCGCTAATTACATTTCTGAAAAGAATCTCTGGATGCTTCGACACCACGCCTTGTTTCTCGACCATCATGCCAATGGAAATTTGCTGCTGGATACTAATGCACGTGAGAGTTATCGAGGGCATCCCTATTTTGAATACACTGCAGATTGGGTCGCCCGTTATGATCAGACTGCCATCCAGACCCAACACGAAACTGCTCCCTTAGAGTTCTTTGAGCCAATGGTTTATCGAGTCTTCACTCGCCTTTCTAAGGGTGTCAAGCTCCATTACTGAGTCACCTCAATGAGTGCATGGATTCATATGGTTCCTCTGGAGGAAGCGACAGGGTCTGTCAAGGATGCCTACGAGCTTGCGAAGACCCCCAGTGGGACTGTTGACAACGTGATGCGGGCTCACAGTCTGCGTCCTCACACTATGGTAGGGCATCTCAAACTCTATCGGAGTGTTCTGCACCATTCTGAAAACAGTTTGCCCCTTTGGTTTCTTGAGGCTGTTGGTGTATATACCAGCCTACTCAACGAATGTGTCTATAGCTACACCCACCACTTTGCCAACATGCAGCGCCTGTTGGAAGATCCTCAGCGTTCCAAGGCGATTGAAGAAGCACTCCGTGATCAGGCACCGGAGAAAGCTTTCTCCGGTAAGGAACTAGCGTTGATCTACTACACCGGCAAGTTGACTCTCTCACCTGGAAAAGTAAGTGAGCAAGATCTACTGGATGCACGTGAAGCGGGAGCTTCTGATGGAGAAATTCTGGAAGTTAACCAAGTTTGTGCCTACTTTTGTTACTCCAACCGAACTCTCAATGGCTTGGGTATACAGCTTGGTGAAGATGCGATTGGCTTCTACAAGGAATAAGCAGATGGCCAAAGATTTCCAAAAAGACATAGACTGTTAGAGACCCAACACACTAAAGACTCTCCTCATCAATACTTCACTTTTGAGACATTTTCCTTCAGTCTGCTCCCCTGTATCTCCTCTGATTTTTCCTTCTGATAGCCTATATTGAAAGCACGCAACACAATCGTCGGTTTGAAAAATTGCTGTAGAATCCAGTGTTATCTGAGCCATGACTTACTAATCAGCTTTCAGAGGCAGGAATGAATCCAGATGACTTGAAAAAACTTAAGGTGACTGACAGTTGAACCATGGGAAACTTGCAGGATGCAGTTCTGCGAGGAATAGATTTGCGGAGTGTGAATTTGTTGGCCGCCAATCTGAGTGGGGCGAACCTAAGTGGCGTAGATCTCAGAAATGCCGACCTCAAAGGAGCCAATTTGTGCAATGCCAATCTGAGTGGGGCAAACTTGTCAGAGGTAAATTTGCGGGTCGGCATCTTCCGTCATGAATACATGATGGGCGGTGAACTCTGCGCCGATTGGATTTATCATGAAGCCAATCTGTGCGGTGCCAATTTAACAGGTGCCCTCCTAAATGAGGCGAATTTGATCGGAGCGAACTTGCGGGATGCTAACTTGACGAGAACAGACTTCAGTGAAGCGATTCTGAACGAAGCTAACTTGGAAGAAGCCTTCTTAGTTGGGACTATCTTTGAGGATCCAAAATGCTAGGGTGTGAAGTCTTTTAAGTAGTTTGAGTTAGATTTCGGTGTAAGGAAAAGACTTTACTCTACAACCTCATTTGAGGAAAAAGTTTTGGAGGCAGAGAAAGTCTTGTGCATTCACTCATGTGATAACGATTCATCAGTTCATTTTGATCTTTAGTGAAAACTTTTAACCAACCGCCACTTTTCCCGTGACGGATGTGATTTGTTTTCACCTGATCTGCCTTACCAATTGCAACCATCTTGGCATCTTCCTCAGCAGCAGTCTGCTTCATTGATTCAAATTTACTAGCTTCCAAAACTCCCTCCATAGCTTTCAAAGTAGGCTTGAATTGAATAAATTCAGCAATTTTTCGAAATAGTTCTTTCGGTTTCTGGAGGAGATCTTCGTAGCTCACCCACAACAGATTAACAGAAGCTGATTGATAGATGTTCCACCAGGACTGGTGCCACTCCCAGAAGGAACCAGACTCCACTTTGCCTGGAATCCAAAGGTTTGTCAGAAAATGATCCCAGCTGCCGTTATACTGGAAGATGTGAGGCAAGTCGGTAGTATGGTAGTAGTGGCTGACAGCCACATCTTTTGGGTTGCGTGTAACAACAATGATCTGCGCGCCATTCATCCCATTATGCTCGGCTCCACCAACCCAAGGAGCCAGTTGAGAAGGCGCGTGGGTTTTCAGTACTCGTCTGGATGGACACCAGCTTGGGTTGAGGTCACCGGAATTCTCAAGACCGTTCCAACCGGTCTTTTCAGGATGCCACTCTTCAAAAGCTGCTAATCCTTGGCTAGAAACCCATGCTTCTAGCCAAGGAGACATGTCCATTGGTCGGCGCACCTTTGAACCATCCCCATCCGCCAGCAAAGTGAGCACGATCTGTTGCATCCAAGTGGTTCCACATTTTGGGTAGGCTGCAATGACAATATCGTTNGATCGCAGGGTGTGCTGCTTTCTCAGTTGTGCTAGAGCTTCTGGCTTGATAAACGGCGGATAAACAACTCCTTCATACATTATGGATTGATAATTCAGACTGAGGTTTCCCAGATTGTCTGAACCCATAATTTTTGACCAGTGGTTTGAGATGGTTTGAATATCGAATGTTTTAGGTAGTTGATGGTAGTCCATGCATCTTGGTTTCCATTTTTTCCAGATCAATGTTGACAACTGTATTGGCTTTAAATTCCTCAGATGAATGTGTCAATCAATAGCTATCACTTGGGTTTCCAATCCTTTTGCAGAATAACAAACATGAAATCCTATACTCATTCAAAGCGCTGTGTTCTCAATTTCTACACTGCTCTTGAACAGGCAAATTTAAAATCAGTAAAATCGATCTTGAGCTCTCATCTGGCCCCTGATTTTCACTGGTATGGTGTCTACCCTTTCAATGAACGGGATGGACCTGAAGCGGTAGCAGAAGCCTTCTGGGTTCCCTTTCTCAATTCATGGACGAGTGTGCAACGTCGTCAGGATATTTTTTTGGCAGGAACTAGTGAGATTGATGACACCGACTGGGTGATTAGTATGGGGCATCTGATGGGGTTACTGGATAAAGACTGGCTAGGGATGAAAGCTTCACGAAAGCTAGCTTTTTTACGTTATGCCGATTTTTTTTGTGTTCAGGAAAGACAGCTGGTGCAAGGGGCTTTCTTTTGTGACCTGATCGGGGTGATGCACCAGTTGGGAATTTCACCACTCCCATTGCAAACCGGTGCTTCTTTTGTGTACCCAGGACCACGCACTCATAGTGGGCTGCTGTTCGAAGATCAAGATGCTGGAGAATCCAAAAAGACCCTTGATTTGGTCAACCGAATGATGGCAGATCTTTTTGCACTAAATATTTCTGGGGATGATCTGCCTCCACCAGAGTACCTCGCTAGAACCTGGCACGAAGACATGACATGGTACGGTCCCGCTGGAATTGGAGCTACCTACACGATTCCACGCTACCAGGAACAGCATCAATACCCGTTTCGAACCGGACTGCAAGGTAAGTGCTTCAATGGCCATCTTTGCAGGTTTGCAGAAGGAAACTATGCTGGTTTTTTTGGATGGCCCAATTTGACGAATACAGCGGTAGGAGGATTCTTGGGGCTCCCAGCGAGTGATCGAGCAGCAGATATGAGAGTTGTTGATATTTATCGCAGAGAAGGAGACAAGCTAGCTGAAAACTGGGTCCTAATTGATTTGCCCTGGTGGCTCAAGCAACAAGGCATTGATATCTTAAAGAGAACAGAACAGATTATTGCGCCTGAGAAATTTTACCAATTAAGCTAGGTGTGTCTTCTGCTGACATTAAGTTTCAACTGGTCCTATCTATTTGGGTAGCATAAAAATCTTAAAAATTACTCTAGTAGCAAAATTCATCAGAACGCTTCCACCTCCTTTATATTTGGTTTGATCTAAGTCTANATTTACTGAAATGAGAACTAAATCCATCAAAGCATCAGGCGCTAGCTCAGAAATTTTTTTGGAATTGGGGTATTTAAATGCTATTCCAGTTCTTTCCCAACACGCAGCACAAGAAATTTGGGCAATGGTGAGCGGATCTTTGGAACTAAATGGTCCCAGGCGTTTTAAAACACACTTGCTTCTGCCTATCTTAGACAAGTTGGTAAGGAATGCTAAAATTTTACGTGTGGTCTGTAGCGCACTGGGATCTGAAAATATCCTTGTCTGGTCTTCAGACTGGTGTATNAAGCAGGCTCATTCGCAAGGTTTTTACAGTTGGCATCAGGATTCTACTTACNCAGGTATGACTGAGCCAGAAAAAGNACTCACAGTATGGTTGGCATTGACNCCATCGATGCCAAAGTCAGGATGCTTGCNNGTTGTGCCTAGATCACANAAGTGGGGTCAATTTGCACATGAACNTAGACCATCAGATGAAAATATGTTAAGTCGNGGACAGCANATCGTTGTTGATGAAAAAATCGCTGATTTCACACATGAAGCAGTTGATTTAAGATTGCAACCCGGTGAAATGAGCCTGCACAGCTTTCGATCTATTCATGCTAGTGGCTCAAATCAGACTGATTATCCAAGAGTTGGATTTGCCATTCGATATTGCACCGCTGACCTACAACGTGAAATTCGAATTACTGAGAAAGAATCTGCAATGCTAGTTGCTGGTGTTGAACCAAAAAACTGTTCATTCATCATGGAGTCTGCTCCAAATCAATCAATGGGCGTTGAAGAAGTTTTAGAATGGAAACGGGCGGTTGATCGTGAAAATAAGAATTACTTTCAAGATAATCCTGTACGCCAAACGTACCACAGTTGAGCAGGTAAGGTTTAAATTTTTATATACTTTTAAATCTAACTATTTCCCTTGTAGGCTACGAGTAACTAGATCATGGGTAAGGAAACCAAAACTTTGTCTCATATAAAATTAAGTGAAACTCTCCACTCTTACTCTTCAATATCTTCTTTTGTTGGTAACACAATAAGGATTCCCAAAGCTGCTACTGAGCCTGTGATTAGCAACGTGTTAAGATCAATTGTTGCACCTCCCAAGAACAGCAAAACAATAATTGCAAACAAAAAGTATATTAGAATTTTGTACTTTGAATTCATGTTAATTTTTCAAGTAAATATCTATTTAATCCCTCAAATAAATTACAAATCTAACTGTTGAACCACTCATCTGCAATCTACATCCAGATATGCTGAGTTCCATGATTCAAAAATTTGCTGGCAATTTCATTGATACGTTCTCCCGGGTCAATCCGTAAATATTGTTTGAAAACTCTTATCGGGTTCAATGCACCAAAGTATCTGACCAAAATAACTTCCATACTTCGGAGTAAATTTTTTGCTGAACACGAGGTATGACGAATTTTTGATTGAGAATCACATCATCTCGAGTGGCTAACCCTCTCCTGTGGAGCCATTTTGAAGAATGATCACGAGCCAGCTGGCTTACGAACATATCTTGAGGAAATTAGCGAGCAAGACCGCGCGAGCCTTTATCCCTACATGGCTCCTGCGGGCGGGTATGTGTTAGTTCGGGGACAGTTGTTTTCGTTGGATCAGCAAAGGCTGGAAGAAAGTGATGCAGTTCACCTGCTTTTTGGAAGGAAACCGGTGTTAGCAGTTGGTTCAAACCGAGCCCCTTATCAACTTTTGCGAAAATTTGGCTCACAAGCAATCGTACCTGTTACACCCGCTCGTTTGCATGACTGTGATGTGGTGCACACGGCCCTGGTCAGTTACTACGGAGCAATTCCCTGCACGGCTTTTCCCTCATCTGGAACAATCACGGAGCTTAAGGTAGTTTGGCTGGATGAAGAACAACTCCTCCAAATGCATAAAACCGAGGGAATCGGGGTTGCGTACGATTATGTAGAAATGCAGGGTGTGGAACACCAATTTGAGGTGCCTGCTGGCCCNGTCTTTGGCTACGCTGCCCGCGCTGGGGTATTGGATTGGGAGGGCTGCCAGCCTGCCAGCCTGGCAGCAATTCACGCGCAGTTGCGAAGATTCAGGGTAATCAGCCAAAGACAAGCAGCTCAGCGCGTCTGCCAAATCGCCAAGCTTGAGAAAGCTTACTCAGGGGAGCAGTTCATCTCTGCTATGCAGGCTGATAAGACCTTACGTGCGGAAGTGAATGATCAACTTCGGACACATTCTATTCAACCAAGCCAACCACCTTGGCAGGTGATTCCAGTTTCTATGAATGGAATTGATGATTATCTATGAGGTTTGAGAGTAAAAGTGGATACTCAAATGTGGAAAAATGTTGGTTTATGCCGGGTAAGCAGCAATTTTTTTCTCTCGAACCGGAGATCCGTAATTTTTTCTGAATCTTTTGACCATCATGCTGACTTCATCCAGATGACTTGTGAACTTGACACCAATTCCTTGTGGAATTTTTGCATCCCCGGTTGAGACCCAAACGACTTGAACCGTGAGATTGATCGGTTCAAGAAGTTTAAGATTTAACTCCAGTTGCTGTCCCGCCTCGTAAGGTCGATCCGTGATCAGGAAACATCCGGAGACAGAGATATCGAAGGTCTTGGAACTGATTTGCTCTGTACCGCCTTTGTGCTGAATTTGAGCNTCCAACTGGAATGGGAAGCGCTCCGCCTTACTGTACTTCTTTTTGAACCTATCAACCTGGGCAGCAATCTCTTTGAGGTTGCTGGTAAATCNGATGCCAATCCCTTTTGGCACATTCTCATTGCCAGGACAAACCCAGACTACTTCAGCTTTGAGATCAACTGGATCCAGGAGATTAATCTTCAGTTCAATTGTCTGGCCTGACTGATACTCTAAATCTGTCGTCAAGAAGCATCCAGAAACAGAGATATCGAAGGTTCTAGAACTGATTTTTTCCTCCCCACGATCACTTTTTAAAAGAATATCCAGCTTGAATGGAAATCGCTCTGCAGATTCCCACCAGCGAAGTTGGGGATTGAAATAGGGAGCCATGATTTCTTTTCTAACCACATACACTAAGATAGCGAGTACCCCGGTAAGCGAATATAGGCTTGCTGATAGGTTGGTCACGCCCTCCGTTGTGTAGGCGATATAGAAGTTTACGAAGATCGTTGCCCCACAATAGAGCATGAAGCTGATCCAGCCAATTTGCTTAACGGAAAGCACTGTAAGACCAACCAGTGGCGAAGCTACAATTACTGATAGCTTGAGGGGACCGTGAGGCAAAAGCATCAACTGCTCAACNATATCTGCCAAGGACCAATGGCTCCACTGGAAAGCTGTAGTTACGTAATATCCAAGGGGGGCCGAGATCAACGCCCAGCCCACCAATTGAATGATCAACGGTTTCTTTACCTTGTTTCTGGTCATGGCTGGTTTTTGTTCAATGGTTGAAATAAATAATAAATTTTGAATTACCGCAGACTAGATTTTTGTTGAAAATATTCAAGGATTAAACATTCAAAATGAAACATTTGTGGCACTATTTCCTTGTTTGGGAAAACAAGTGTTATTGATCTGGACTCAGATATTTTTAGGAAAATCGTTGTGAGAGAGCTAACTTTCAGCNGGGGTGGGTAGGACAGTCTGGATTACTACTTTCAATGTACGAAAGTATCCTATCTAACAGCGAAACTGTATAATCAAGTCAGTGAGGGACTTGCCGTCAATGAAGACTTTCGTTGCATGGTTGCCTTTGAATTTGCCATTGATTTCTAGGCGCAGTGATTTGGCGCCTTGGAGTTGGTTNTTGGCGAATTCCCACTTGATTTGCCTTGAAACATCTCGACAAGCAAATTGGTCGGCCCCATTTANGTCCAGAATGCGAATGCGNAGGATCGGCTGGCTGAGTTGTCTTTCTCGCCAGCCTCTTGGGANTTCACTGGGATCCATGATCTGTACGTCACAATATCCCAGGATAAAGCAGTCCTTGATTTTTGCAGAGTCAAGTTTCACNCTTTTCGCTGCAAGGTGTCTGGCTAGCCGTAAGGACCAATACGATTCCAAGAAATAGTGCTTTCATTTTTCGCATTTATGAGTCAAGGAATTGCGATCATCCACGACACCGCTGCTAATTTACTGATGATCAGGAGTTCATCGCTTTCCAGAGGGTTTGCGGCCTAATAGGTAAATGCTCAAAACGTACTCCCGTGACTTCTCGGATAGCGTTGGCAACGGCAGCCCCTCCTGGAACAATCGGTGGTTCTCCCACACCGCGGATCCCCAATGGACCTAGCGGAGAGGGATTTTCCACTAGTACGGCATCAACGAACACAGAATCGTCTGCTCGAGGCATGGCGTAATCCAAAAAGTTCGAAGCCAGTAACTGTCCTTGTGCATCATAAGGCATTTCTTCCCAGAGTCCCCAGCCTAGCCCTTGCAACACACCCCCTTGAACTTGTCCCTCAATCAACATTGGGTTGATCGCGAA
Source organism: Deltaproteobacteria bacterium (assembly GCA_002684675.1). GTDB lineage: Bacteria > SAR324 > SAR324 > SAR324 > NAC60-12 > JCVI-SCAAA005. The sequence goes on along the minus strand of NYVT01000014.1, from coordinate 1,173 downwards.
GCCTACATCCTGAACGGCAATGTAGTTCTTCGGGGAAACCTGTCCAGTTTCGGGATCAACCGCTACCTTGACGGCGTGAACGGCGACGGCAGGTGCATTTTCCTGAATAGAATTACTAGATGTCGCAATCACTGGACCGGCTCCACCTTTGCGAGATTCAGCCTCCTTGGCCAATTTTGCCAAGGAGATAGTTTTGCTTGGCAAGCCGGTGACGTGTACGGAACCGTCCTCAAAAACCAAATCCTGTTCGGAGGCCTCAAAGTGTTCAGCGGCTAACTTGGCAAGCTGATCCTTGATGTTTCTGGTAGCCCCTGAAATTGCTCCGGCTAAACTATAGCTGACTTGGCTACCACCACTCGGTGGAGCAACCGGACCTGTGTGCGAATCAACCTGGATTATCTCTACTTTCGATGGGTCTATGTAGAGAACTTCGGCAACAATCTGTACAAAACCACTGTTGATTCCAGAAATATCCACGGATCCCACCTGCACCTGAACATTCCCATTGGGCAACATCCGACAGACTGCGGACGCTGGTGAAACCCCACAAGGCCACAAGCCAACGGCAATACCCCAACCTTCGTTTTCTTTGGTTTGACGATTTTTCCAGAGCTCACTCTCCTTGAGCGCATTAAGACACTCTTTCAGCCCAAGGCTCGGCCATGGATTCCCGTTACTCATCAAGTCGCCAGAGCCCGCCGCATTCTGTAAGCGAAACTCCAGTGGATCTAATTTCAGGCTGCGAGCCAGTTCATCCATGTGGGACTCCATGGCGAAACTGGCTGTTTGAGCGGTCGGAGCTCGGTAAGGTCCCGCCATGGGTTTGTGGGTAACTACCTCACGGCAATCAAGTCTCAGATGTGGTGCGCGATAACCACTGGCCAGTAACTGGGCCAGCAACCCACTCCATGAAGCTGCTGCAAAGACTCCATTGTCTACGTTAATCCGTGCCTGAATGGCGCAGATGGTTCCATCCTGCTTAACTCCCATTTTGAGCCAGACTTCAGCTGCAGGTGCTGGCATGGAGGTCATGAAATCTTCCGTGCGAGTCAACTCCAACTTTACTGGTGCCTTCATCTCCAACGCTACGGCTGCAGCCAAGGGTTCCAGCATTCCATGTTTGCCACCAAAACCACCACCGATCGCCATTGGCACAACCTTTATCTGCGTATG
>NYVT01000013.1:0-79228 GCA_002684675.1 Deltaproteobacteria bacterium | reverse complement strand
GATCCGAACACAGTAGAATGTTTGGAGGTGGATGATTCGAAAAAATTAAGTGAATCTCTTCGAGAAGCCCATTTTCAGTAAAAGTCTCTTGTTCAGCTGAGTCTTGATTCCCAAGTATGTTTTCTTTCAAGCGGCTAATCGCTTCAATTAATACCATTGCGATGACTTCGCCACCTAGGCAGATGAAATCTCCTCCAGAAATTTCTTCATCTACATATTCTCTGATTCTTTCGTCAAAGCCTTCATAACGGCCACATACTAACAGAAGGCATTTGTCACAAGTACTCAGTATTTCTGCCTTTTTTTGCTTGAAAGGTTTGCCCTGAGGAGTTAACAGAATGGAATGAACTTGTTGACCTTGACTTTCGTAAAAGAATTTTCTCGTTTCAATCGCTCTTACAACGGGCTCAGGGCGAAAAAGCATCCCCGGTCCACCTCCATAAGGTTCGTCATCAATCTGTCGGTATTTGCCAATTCCAAATTCCCGGAGATCTGTGAGTTTGATCTCCAGTTCACCTTTCAGTATTCCTTTTCCAATTAAACTTTCATTCAAAAAAGAATAAAAAAGATCCGGAAACAAAGTTATAATGTCAAAAGTCAGGATGTTTTTCACGACTCCATTAAGCCTGGAATTGGATCAATGACCAATTTTCTGTTCTGACTATCAAAAAACTGCACAATATTTCCTGTAGAAGGAACTAGAAATTCCCCTCCATTTGGCTGTTGCACTGAATAAACGTAGCCAGCTCCGGTTTCAATAATTTCGACAACTTTGCCCAGCAATTTACCTGACGAATCAACGACTAAAGCACCTTCAATCTGGTGCAAAAAAACTTCATCATCGCCTAGAGGTCGAAGATCTTCATCATTAACCAGCAATCTTGATCTTTTCCAACTTTCGGCCAGATTTCTAACCCCACACTCTCTACACTTAAGAATCCAAATTCCCTTATGGATTTTCAAATTCTTTATATTTATCTTATCCAAGCCTTTAGCATGTTCTCTCAGAAAAAATTTGAGTGACTTGCAGTAGAAATTGGGATCATCAGTCAGTGGATAAACTTTAAGTTCTCCATTGACTCCATGAGGTCCAATGACCGTTCCCAACCAAGTTAGATCAGGGTAATCTNTTTGCCNNGTCTCAGACACCTTCTATAGCAGCTGACTTCATTAATTTCCGTACACGGTCTGTTGGTTGTGCTCCTACAGACAACCAGTATTTNGTCCGTTCAACATCAATGCTGAAGCGATTTTCTTGAACCATTGGATTATAAGAACCAAGTCTTTCGATAAAACGCCCGTCTCTTCTGGCTCGTACATCAGCTACAACAATTCTGTAGAATGGCGCTTTTTTGGCTCCACCTCGAGCCAGTCTAATCTTGACCATTCAATTCTCCTAGATTGATTTAANAAATACAGCCTACATNAAGCTGCGGGACTGTGGCGGCATCATATTGCGCATCATCTGCATGGCTTTGCGTGGATCTTGGGTCNTNGAAAGCTTGCTCATCATCTTACGCATCTGGGTGAATTGCTTCATCAAGCGATTGACATCNTTGACCGCCACACCGCTACCTGTAGCGATCCTTTGTCTACGTGAGCCATTCAATAGATTGTGATTTTGCCTTTCGTCGCGAGTCATAGACGAGATGATTGCATCAATNCGGTTGAATTGTTTTTCATCTACNTTTGCATTTTTCAGCAAATTTGAATCCACACCAGGCANCATGCCCATCAACTCTTTCATTGANCCCATNCTNCGCATTGTGCGNAGTTGATCTCTAAAATCATTCAGNGTNAACTCATTGCGCCGAAATTTATCCTGAATCTCAATTGCTTGGGCCTGGCTATAGTTGTCCTCAACNTTTTCAATCAGAGAGAGCAAGTCNCCCATTCCAAGGATTCTTGATGCAATTCTTTCTGGATGAAATGCTTCAAGATTCTCTAGTTTCTCACCAACAGCAATAAATTTGATTGGTTTCTGTGTTACTGCGCGAATCGAAAGGGCTGCNCCACCCCTTGCATCTCCNTCCATCTTTGTGAGCAATACACCTGTCAAGTCGAGCTTATCGTTGAAGCTTTTGGCCGTATTNACTGCGTCNTGACCTGTCATCGCATCTGCAACAAACAGGATTTCTTTTGGATTGACCCGCTGACGCATTTGATGAAGTTCGTCCATCAACTGACTATCAATATGGAGACGCCCAGCTGTGTCAATCAGAACCAAATCACGGTTGCTGGCTTTTGCCACCTCTACAGCAGCTGCTGCAATTTCAATTGGATTTTGNTCGTTCGTAGATGGATGACAGGGAAGGNGCATTGANTCNGCAAGTATCCNCAATTGATCAATCGCAGCAGGTCTGTAAACATCGGCAGGAACCAGATATGGGCTAAACCCCTTTTGNNCATGATAGTTTGCCANCTTACCAACAGAAGAGGTTTTTCCAGCACCTTGAAGCCCAACAACCATCACNACNGTTNTTNCTTCTTCAGACGTAGCTAGGGANTCGTTGCTCGCTCCCATCATGTTCGTNAGTTCGTCATTAACGATTTTGATGAATTGNTGTCCTGGNGTCAGGCTACTTTGAACTTCCTCACCAATGGCACGANTTTTGACGGACTTTAAGAAAGCNTTGACAACTCGGAAGTTGACATCCGCCTCCAGCAAGGCCATCTTTACTTCTTTGAGNGAATCATCAATATTGGTTTCCGTCAGCCGTCCCTGCCCACGCACTTTGCGCANGGTNNTGGTTAATTTTTGGGACAGGTTCTCAAACATGAAACACTTNTGACTTTGGGGCGTTNAGAAGTTAAANTAAACTNGTNATTTAAAGGTTTTTGCCGGCATATTGTCAAGATCAATTTTAGAGGGAATAATGCACAAGGTTCTTGTTTTCATTGGTTTGTTAGTTCTCGTAGGATGCCAACCCTGGCAAGATGATTTAAACCGTAATTCAATGCGGTTGCAGGATTTGGAAGCAAGAGTCCGAATGTTAGAATCTCAGGTTGAAAGTCTGTCTACTGAANTGGAGAGCCGGAGAGCAAAAGGTGGATCNTTCGTAGTTATGGAGATTCCTACAGTAGAATTGGTAAANTTGTACAAAAACAATGATGAAGCGTTCAATCAAGCTTTCAAAAAATACATAGACCAACAAAACTGATTAACTGAATTGAAATCAAACTTGCAACAGAACAAGCTTTGGCCTATTANAAAAAAGTTTGAANCAAATCTTATCAACAATTACCCAAGGATAATTTATGTTCGGTCTTGGCATTTGGGAATTGATCATCATTTTGAGTATTGTCGTGATGCTATTCGGGGCCAAACGACTGCCTATGATCGGCGAAGGCNTGGGCTCAATGATCACAAATTTCAANAAGGCNACGAAGANANATGAACTTGAAGAGAANAAAGAGGAGTCAGTTTTAGTTGAGGGATCTTCAAAAGAAAAAGAAGGNGTTAGTTAATTTAATTCAGGTTGAATGACTAAATTTAAGTTCACTTCCATTTCTTTTAACCTTGCGATTATGGGAATTAAAACTCCGTAAGCTACGTTTTCATCAGCTTCAACGTCAGCAAACCAAGGCCCACTTCCTTGCTTCCAGGCCCCAACTTTTGCCTGGAAGCCTTCCACCCAATCTTTCCGATTTAAATCTCCAATTTTATTGTCGCCAACAAANATCTCTTTGTCAGAGTTNATTACGACACGGAGTGGNTCTAATTCCTGAGCTTGATCATCTTTATAGCTATCTTTGGGAAGTTCGACTTGGATTGCTTGATTTATTANAGGTGCAGTCACCATAAAAATTACCAATAGTACNAACAAGACATCCACGAATGGAGTCATGTTGATATCACTGATAGAGTCATTTTCCTGACTGTGCCAGCTGCTCATAAAGAACCCATTCAATTCGGTTGGTCAGTTCAAGAGTAAAATCTCTCATTTGACTACTCAGGTTNCNAGCTCTATTTCGATAATGGTTGAACGCCATCAACGCTGGTATTGCTGCAAGAAGACCAGCTGCGGTCGCAATGAGCGCTTCCGATATACCAGGAGCAACAGCTGCNAGGCTCGTGATGCCTGAAATTCCAATACCCTGAAAGGCATCTATNACACCAAGAACAGTNCCAAATAGACCTATGTAAGGGGAGGCGCCCGAAACNGAAGCTAGTATANTTAAACGATGTTCAGAGTAAGAATAGCGTTCGTTGTAGGAGCGTTCCATCACTCTCTGAAGGCGTTCGTTAAGCAACCCTACTGTTGCTTCGCTATGTTGGGAACTTGGTTTTTGCAGGCGACGATACGTCTGATTGATNTCTTGGTANGCTTTNCGGAAAATATATGCTAGGGAGGACTGAGGGAATGATTCAACTTGTTTATAAGTTTGATCAAGGGANGATTCTCTAAAAAGAAGAAGAAAGTTCTGATCGTCTTTCTGAAACCTGTAGAACTGCAATCCTTTTAAAATAATTACAGCCCATGAAAGGGAAGATAAAAGGAGGAGGGACACCAGCACTAGCTGTCCAATGAGCGTACCCTCAAGGACTACTTGCAAAAGGCTTTGCCCATCGGTTAACTGAGCCAGTACTGAATTCATTCAAAGAGCCTGGTNAGTCTTAGAGTCTTGTGAATACAACGCGTCGATTAAGACTCCATGATTCTTCGCTTTTTCCCGTTTGAGCAGGCCGTTCTTCACCAAAACTNACAATAGTGAATCTATTGGGGTCCGCGCCGAGTCTNTCAATCATGTAACTCAGAACAGCTCTCGCTCTTCTTTCACCCAACGCGAGATTGTATTCGTTGGTACCACGTTCATCGCAATGTCCTTCCAACTGNATTTTGATGCCAGGATTTTGCTGTAACCAGCGAAAATTNTCTNTGAGTTGAGTTTCAAANTCTGNTCTAATCGAACTTTGATCAAAATCAAAGTAGACNACGTTTAGATCTTGAATTCTGTTTGACTCAGTTTCNGCAGGTGCNGGTAGAAGTTCGTATCTACGGGTTTCAGGAGNNGCTTTATCGCCNCCTGGTTGCATGTCGCCCCGCATCGAAACCACTTGCTCTTCAAGCTGATTAATTTCTTCCTCAGCCTCAGCAAGTAGTTCTTTAGCTCGGTCATACTCTAGCTGAGCAGCAGCAAGCTCTCTTTCAGCAGCTGCACGTTCTTCCGGCGTTTGAGCATTTTTCANCCTCTCTTCAGCTTTCCGTAGCCTCGCTTCTGCAATGGCTGCTCTCCGTCGAGCTTCCTCTGCTTTGTCGGCTATTATTTCTGATTGTTCTTGAAGTCTCTCNGTCTCCGCCATCNTGTCAGCTGAAGCCTGCTCGACCATGATTTGGGTTTCTTCTGCCANTGCTCTNGCTTCCTCGACAGCTGCTTGAGCATCTTCGGTAAGGGATCTTTTCAGTTTNTCTTGNGCAGCGATAGCGTCTTGCTCTGCCTTAGTAAGAGCCTCCTCAGCTTGTCTAATTGCATCTTCGGCGGCAGTCANTGATCGCTTGGCTTCTTGACGTTCANCCCTGTTAGTAGCAGAATTGATTTTGGCTTCTGCTGCTTCTACTTTTTCTTGAGCTCTNTGCACAATTTCAGCAGTAGCTTCATCTGCACCAATTGAACGAGCCCGTTCAGTTGCGTCATCNGCCTTTTTGGCAATNTCTTCAGCAGCAGCAGCNTTTTGTTGAATTTCTAGGAGTTCTTCCTCAGTTAGTTCTGCACTAGGTGGACGCGGGTCGAGTTCTTCGGTGCACCCTGCACCTAANAACANTCCCGCCAGCACGGCAGCGGCCAGTTTCTGTTTCCATACCTTCATAGTGCGTACTCCGCAGTGTTGAGTGAGGTTTTTATGAATTATTCTGTTCGAGAGCGATCTCACCTCAGTTAGACCTATTCCATGGCCAAACCCTGCAATCAGCAGGGCCACCAGTTTCAAAGCAGCAATTTCAGGGCCACTTTCTGAGGAAACNGTTTATATTTCAGAATTTCTATTTAAAATTGANAAGCANAGATTNACCGAAAACAGTGCTTCTCAAAAAACAAGAGAATCTAAAATCTTTAGGAGAATTACGATGGGAACTCGCCTTCAAGGCACAGATGGCATCCGAGGACCAATTCAACAACACCTTCCACCAAGCCAGCACCCAGTACAGTGGTATATGCAAAGCGGCGAAATAACACCCGAATTTTTCCAACTCTATACATATTCTATCNGCTGTTTACTCCAAAAATNTGGACTGACTGAGGTCAGCAACATTATTGTTGTTGGTTGGGATTCCCGAGATTTNANTGGCACTTTTAACAATGCAGCAATACTNGGTATTTTGCAAGCAGGGCTGGCACCTTGTTCTGTGGGAATTTTACCGACACCAGCAGTTGCCCTTCACATGCTAACAATCCAAGCAAGTGCTGCAATAGTTCTTACAGCTTCCCACAACCCTGCAGACCANAATGGTATAAAAATCTTTTTGGGTTCTTCTGGCTTAAAATTATTTCCATCAGACGACGAAGTATTGACAGAATTTCTCCTAAAACAACCTTGGCCTTTGGNGGGCTCTAATAATTTTTTTGACGCCAAGGATGAATCTGCAGCAGCCCAANAAAACTTTATGAAGCACCTAATTCAAAACCAAGANAAAGATATGATACTAGATCAACTAGAATCTATCAATATCATTACTGACTCGGCTTTTGGTGCTTGCCAAGTAATTGTGCAGCATTTTCCTAAAAACTGGAGGATATTTCAGCACTACAACGCAGATTGTTCNCAAGAGATCAATCGTTTCAGTGGCGTAGCTGACCTCGAAGGAACTCGCTGGTTAAGCTATCAGAGCTTAACAAAAGTTCCATGGAAAGATTATGCAGCATTGCATCAACTTTTTCAGAATCTACAAAAAAATCCGGAAATTCTTCAATTATCATGGATCTTTGATGGTGACGGAGATCGTTGCTTTATTTTAATTGGCGATCCAAATCGACAGGGTATTCATATTCTTTCAGGTGATGCTCTGATGCTGCTGATATGCTCAGAGTCTGAATTGCAAACCCAAAATAATTTTATTTTCAATACCATTGAAAGTGATTTGGAGGCTTCCGGNCGTATTTTGGGTAAGAAATTCAATCTTCGCCAGTGTCCTGTCGGAGATAAGTGGCTACTACTGGAGGCCTTCGATTCCCGAATCAAAACTTTAAAANAACACGTCCCNAAGTTTTCTGAAGCGAACAANGCTCTCATCGATGATATTCAAAATGCCTATGTAGAAATGAGAGATATTGGAAGGCCTAACGCACTTNAACTNACTCGATTGTGGGGAAATTTAGTCAAGGAGATACCAGAAGCNGATCAAATGCCTACTGATTTCTTTTTGGGGGGTGAGGAATCGGGCCATATCATTTTNCCAGCAACTCACAGCAAGCAACTGGTTTTCCTGGGTAACGCTCTATTAGTGGCTTTCAAAGCAACCAAAATTCTTCACAANCTTTGGTTANATAATCCTGCAGAATTTTTCAAAAATATTGAAGTACTCCAGCCTGAGGGAACTCAAACCACTTTACCAATTTACTATGTACTTAAAGAAAAACTATCAGAACCTGGATTTAGGGATGAACTCTGTAAGATCATCCAAGAGAGAGCTGGAAAGCTTTTTCCNGGATTTATTCAATACTGGACCGATCTTCCGGAGGACNTTGAGCTATTAATGCTACAACTAAAGGACAGAGATACTCTGAAGATTTCAATTTTCATTAGAAATTCAGGTACTGAGGACAAACTCTCNTTATNCATTCAAGGTAACGGAATTNCTGATGAAGTTTTAAATGAACTTTCTAGAGAAATTTATTGGCACCTTCTTTGTCATTGTAAAAACAAAAATTCNACTTGGTATCGGGCAGAAGCACAGATCATGGTTGAACTTCTCAAAGCCTCCCCAACAATTTCATGGCCAGAAAATTCATTCACAAANGANAGACTACTCCACGAGATGCGAAACAAACAAAAGTTTATGAACGGAGATACAGAAAATTTGGTCCTTACAAAAATGGGGCGACGCTATGCTCAATTTCTTGCTGATGATGCCGACATTAATATGCTGGGTAAATAAATNTAAAACGAACTATCAAGTTCTCATCTTGAAANGTATCCGGGAGAGGTGGAAGTTGCGAAACTGACAAAATAGCATTGACCACTGATTCCTTCATCTGAATTGATGANCCAAAACTACTTATCATTTCAAAACTCTCTAAATCACCTTGGCGATTTAACTGGACTTGAATAACAACATCTCCACCATTCGGTTGTGATCCNNGAATGTAGTCCTCGGGTGGTTGAGAATTCCACGCATAATGTAAATGTTTTGCCCATCGCCCCATATAGNATTCNTANGACCATTGATAATTACTCAACTTAAAAAAACTGTTACCTTCAAAACCCAANAACCCTTCTTGANCGTTACTAAACGAATTAGCTGGTACTTCCCAAATNCGCTTTGTCAANTTACCCAATTTCCTATTTAATTCTGANGCCTCTCTATCAGNTATAGATTTATTNAAGAANTAGCCTTCGGGCAAATTTAGGTCNGCTTTCTTTCTCAAAATACTAGGATTTTCAGAACGTTNAATTTCAAATTGAATTCCACGCTCCTGNCTAGGAATTTGCTCAGGAAACTCTTCATCATGNATTTTTTTCTTCAAAAATGACGGAGTNTTTGTCTTTTCAACATTCAGTTTTTCTTGATCTGCAACTCCTGACAAAGTTGAATTNAAAGCTGTTAAAACTGGTGCACTGTTTGGGTCATCCTTTGGCAAGGGAGCACTTAGCATTGGNANCAAACTAAACTCGCTNTCTGGTTNCTGGATTAATTTTTCCANGTCTAATGCAACTTCGTCTTCAGNCAGCACNACGCTNTCTGTGGAAANTTCAATCATGTCAAATTCAAGCTTAATGAAATCTTCTAAATCAACTATTTGCTGATTTTCTCCTGATTTTTCAGGGAGTTGAATTATGGAAGACAAATGAACTTGCTTGCCAGGAGGAACTGCATTTCTTGTCAGCNGAATTTGAACGGAGCTAACGNAGCGAGTAGGATNTTCTCTTAAGAAATTTAGATTGGAAAGGAAGAGGATGTGAGTAAAGATGGAAATAATCAAAATTATTATTTCCAAGTTATTGATATTAAATTTTAAATTTGTGCGTTGATCAGTTTTGTTCAATCACTCTTGGGACTTTGAAAAATTTTCTATCCAAATAAGGACTGAATTGATCCGGTGAGACTTCTGAGTCTGCACATATATCATCACGGCCGCTCACTTGTAGTTGATCATCGCGGTCGGCTAAATCAACGACATCTATCTCTTTAAGCTTTTCAAAATATTTCAAAATGACTGTGAATTGCTCTGCAAACTTTCCTACTTCTTCATCTGTCAATTCAAGTGAAGAGAGANCAGCAATTTTCCTCACATCCTTAGCCTCAAACATTTGTGGGATTCTCTGCAAAAACAGGCTGTAGCATTAGTTTGATTTCTGCTTGTGCCACTAACTTNCCCTCAACATGAGCTTTGCCNTCTAATACCCAAAGATTTTTGCGATTTGCTTTTGCCATTGTAGTCAAAATTACTTGGTCTCCAGGGACTACAGGATAACGAAACCGAGACTTNTCGATCCCTGCAAAAAAAACAAGTGATTGCTTAACAACTTCCTCGGAAGTTACTGAGTGAATTACAATTCCTCCGACCTGTGCCATGGCCTCCACAATCATNACGCCAGGCATGACTGACATTTGCGGGAAATGCCCCTGAAAAACCGGCTCATTGGCGGTGACGTTTTTGATTGCTTTGCAGGAATTGCCNGGATCCAACTCTATGACCCTGTCAATAAGCAGCATAGGATAGCGGTGTGGAAGAATTCGCTTTATTTCCTGTAAATTCATCATGNTAATTCAGTTGTGTTTGAATTGATTGTAAACTTAATCACTCGCTGTTTTGATGCTTTAATGAATTGTAGTAATCAATAATCTTCTGAGTGAGATCTGTTGTCTCNTCTTTCATGTATAGAATCACCTGAGCTGCGTTTTTTTCTAAAACTAAATCATATTCGTTTCTCTGAGAAACTGTTCTAATCGCCGCCTTCAAGTCTTTAAAAATTGCTTCTGTGAGTTTTCGTTCCTCTAATCTAAGTTCCTGTTCAAACTGTCTAACTTTTTCTCTAAGAATTCGTTGCCTATTTTGGAGTTCTTGCTCTTTCTCCTGTTTTGCTTTGGGTGTAAGCAAAGGGTTNTTACGCAGGTCTTCAGNAATCTGAATCAACTCCTCTTCTTCTANCTTAAATTCCTGCTGCTTTTGTCTCCCACGACTTTCCAACAGGTTTTTTGAACGCATACCTTCTTCCGACTCATTGAGAGCTCGATTAAGGTCAACAACTCCAATGTCTAGGNCGTGTGAANTAGAGATCATGCAGAAAAATAGAATTACAGAAAGAACATATTGCATTGGCTTCAGAAAATTTAAGATGGTGGGGAATTGAGAAGACTAGAATATTNGTTAAATTTAAACAAAATTGATGAATGTTCAAAGCTTAAAAGAAGAAATTANTGTATACATTTGCCGAGGGATCCATCTTTACACACATGACCGTTGGTCCAGATAGCTCCTTTCAAAACCGTTCCTGTTAACTTGGTATCTTTGATTAAAGCTCCAGTCAAATTGGCTTCAAATAAAATTGCTTTTCTCAAATCAGTTCTAGTTAGATCTGCTCCCTGCAGGTTGGCACCTTGAAGAATAGTTTGTTTCAAATTGCTCCTCACCAAGTTCGTTTCACTCAGATTTGCATCGGTCAGATCACTCTTGTAGAAGTTTGCACGAAATAAATTCGATCCTCGTAAATTTGCTCCTTGAAGTTCCATTTTTGATAGTTTTGCTTTGGTCAAACCGCACTCTTCGCAAATTTTCTCTCTCTTAAAAATCTCGAGATGCCCTTTATCAAATGCAAGAATCTCNTTTATCCCCAATAATGTGAAAAATAGGATGAGAATCCAGTAAATNCGATTAGNTATCATCAAATTANGATGTAAANTTAGTACTTTTGAACGCTTCTTATGATTGATNAAGGGAAAAGGTCTCTTGCAATGTAGCTAACTCTNACTTCATCAGAGCTTTGAAAGATATTCATCTAGAGCTTTGCGCATAATGATTTCAGGTGCCGTTCTTCTTGTCCAGAATGAAAATGCTGATATTCCCTGGTATAGCAGCATTCCTCCACCATTTAGATTTGGCAAACCTAGCTTCTCTGCTTCAAGGAGCAAAGGAGTTCGTGAAGGTCGGTAANTTATNTCTGTAACGGCTCCCAATTTATCAAATCTGTTGAGTTTAGCGGGACTAGAATGCCCATCGCTTCCTACAGTGGTTGTNTTAACCAATAAATTTAGCTCTTTTTTCTCGAGTTCTTCCAAGGACACAGCGCTTACACTCTGCTGACCAAATGATGCTTTGAGAAGCTCTGCAAGAACAGTTGCTCGGTNGNAACTCCGATTACTAATAAATAATCGACTAACTCCAGCTTCCAATAGCCCCACCGCGACTCCTTTTGCAGCGCCACCAGCNCCAAGCATTCCAACTGAACTACCTGGCAAGCTCAATCCCAACGGTTCCAATGAACGAATGAAACCCGTCGCATCAGTATTTTCTCCAATCCAGTGTCCTGAGTCATTTCGTAGAGTGTTNACAGCACCAATCCTACGAGCTGTATCAGTAACTTCGTCTANATACTGAAACACTTCACTCTTGTGAGGAACAGTGACATTGATTCCCTGAACATTCAGCGCAAGTAGACCNCGCAAGGCATCCTCCAAAGAAGAGGGCNNAACNCGGAAAGTCACATAAACAGCATCTATTCCCAAGGCAGCAAAAGCTGGATTGTGGAGCGAAGGAGATAAAGAGTGAGAAATTGGATCGCCTATTACACCGTATATTTGTGTTGTCCCTTGAACCATTTACTCGCTCTCATGGAATCGCGTAGCGATCAATTTTACAATTGCGTCAAGTGCTTCTTGCTCATCNTNTCCNGTTGATTCAATGGTGATTTGAGTACCTTGAGTAGCAGCAAGCATCAATACATCCATAATGGTTTTCGCGTTGGCGGACTGCCCATTTTTTTTTAGAAACACCTTTGACTGGAACTGAGTTGTCAGCTTAACTAATTGAGCAGCTGCCCGTGCNTGCAAACCTAATCTNTTGANGATTTCAACATCNTGAGAAACCATCTCTCAAATTCCNGCCTGTTCACGCAANANAGCNGCNTTGTCTGTTTTTTCCCAAGAAAACTCNTTCAGNTCCCTCCCNAAATGTCCNTAAGCCGCTGTTTTTCTAAAAATTGGCTGAAGCAAATTGAGTNTTTTGACAAAACGCCCTGGTTTCATCTCAAAATTATTCCTAATCAACTCTGCAATTTGTTCTTCACCAATTTTATTCGTCCCAAATGTATCCACAGATACCGAGACTGGTTCAGCTACCCCAATTGCATATGCCAACTGAACTTCGCATCTCTGCGCAAGGGCTGCAGCTACTACATTTTTAGCGATATATCTGGCCAAATATGCTGCTGATCGATCCACCTTGGATGGATCCTTTCCTGAGAAGGCACCNCCACCATGCCGACCCATACCGCCATAGGTATCAACAATAATTTTCCTACCAGTCAATCCTGCATCACCTTGAGGACCTCCGATCACAAATCTTCCTGTTGGGTTTAGATGATATTGAATGTTACCNTTGTCAAATTGGGGTGGAATTACCTTCGCAATCACTTCNCTCTTCAAATCATCGTGTAAACGAGACTGNTCAATCTCTGGAGCATGCTGTGTACTAATCACAATGGCGTTGACCTCTACTGCCTTATTTTCAATATAACGTACTGTAACTTGGGATTTCCCGTCTGGACGTAGGTAGGGCATAGCGCCGTTTTTTCGAGCCTCTGTAAGCCTTGCTGTCAATTGATGTGCCAGGGAAATCGGGAGCGGCATCAATTCGGGAGTTTCGTCACAAGCATACCCAAACATCAATCCTTGGTCACCTGCTCCTTGCTCTTTGCCATCACTTTCATCGACACCTTGTGCAATATCAGCAGATTGCTGGTCTAAAGCTATCAAAACTGCACAGGTATCGCAGTCAAATCCCATGGCTGAATTTGTGTAGCCAATCTCTTTGATTGTTTGCCTAACTACCCTCTGGAAATCCACTTGTGCCGTTGTTCTCACCTCTCCAGCAACGACAACCATTCCCGTTGTAACCAGAGTTTCACAAGCCACTCGACTNTTGGGATCTTCCGTCAGCATTGCATCCAAAATCGCATCAGAGATATTGTCAGCAATTTTNTCAGGGTGGCCTTCAGTCACACTTTCTGATGTGAAGAGGAGTTCTCGCATGTTAGATCTAATTTTAGTTNNGTGATTAAGGAAGTGATTCCAGGTTCGAATCAGGTATTAGTGAGGATGAATTTAAAACATAATAGATTTGAAGTACGTAAAGCNTTACGCCTTGTCAAGTTTCCTGCAAATTAACGACAAGTTTAAAACTTCCTCGCTTATATTCACGTCGATCTAGGATTTCCAGATAGTGAGAAGCAAGTTGATAAAGATTATCATCTTCAAGCAAAAAGTCATCTGGAGTACACACTTGTAAGAGTTGAGAAAAATATAAACGAGCATCGAAAAGATTGCGCTCCCTGTAGGCAAGTTCCCCTANATGATACAGGGCCCTCGGCTGGTCTCCCTGAAGTTCCAAGCTTCTCCGTAAGGCCTCTTTCGCTTTAGGTAACCATTCNAGANTCAGATACAGCTTACCCGCTTCTANAAGTAGTCGTGCTTTTTCAACTGCGGTGATCTGAGATTGTTCTAACAATCGNTCCAAATGATTGAGAAAAGTTTNAGGATTGCACTTCCTGTTGCTCAGGCGTGGAAACTCCAAAAGTTGAAAAGCCTGCATTCGCTCGGCTTCTTCATCTGTNAACTTTAGCATCTTTGCTGTCAGCACTTCCGAAAACAAAGTGGATCGGAAGCGAGAATCCGTTCTGAACTNGAGTTGTTCATTNCAATTTTTGCAATTCAGTTTGTCAGGCATCCAAAGATCCTGATCTTGCAAGNGGCGTCTCTGCTCTACTAATTCNGCATCAATATATAGTTTTTGTATAGGGTAATGATATGCAGATTGGCACTTNTGGCAGAAGANCCTAACATGCGGAACAACTTCTTGGCGNAAAACAACCTCTTCATCNGAAGGCATCAGATGCTCTTTGCCATGAAGAAGACATAGTAAGCACAAAAGCTGGCGAACTGAATTTTCACCTTTTCGATAGTANCCCAGCAACTTTTCCAAAAATCTTTCGTCAGGCACCTTTTCAATCAAATTGAGTAGTTGATCAAAATGATGATGGATCAANAGTGGGAAATGCTCTACTACCTGATTTATCAAAAGTGATGTTGGGTAGCGAATGAAGAGTTCCAAAGCGTAATCCAAGTGCTCATGCTGGCGAGACCGAACCAAGTCAGGAAACCATTTTTCATAGATTGCTGTCAGTTGTTCCATCAATTCTGTAAGCCGATACTGCCAAGGTCTCGGAAGTATGAGCGGAAATGGGTAGAAGCGCTCGATTGAAGCTGCACCAGCCAAGCGTAACAGAGCTTGTCGGGGATCTGCTGGGACNGGACTCATTGAGGCATCTGCAGCAAATTGTCGAAGNTCNTTTGGCTGCAATAANAAATCTCTGAGAAACATCCTCATCCAGTTTTCACGAAGCAAAGGAGACTGATATAAGCGCAGGCTGGATGCCATGTGATCTCTTGAGTTCTCCAAAAATTCTGTTTCACGCAGACTAAGCCAAGCAGAAACAGGCAAGCAGAGAAGAAGCAAGAATTCTTGGTCCTGAATCTTCAGGATTGTNGAATCCCAGTCAGTCGCAACGAGTTCCTTGAATTCCTGGAGACAGGGCCATTCTGAGGTCAATTCAGGATGATCCAATGAAAGGCACATTAGATCTTCCAATGCTTGCAATAGAGAGGTAATCTCTTGCTGTCGGCGAAGTAAATCCAAGCGAGCCAGCAACTCCGATAATTCAACGTCGATTTGCATCGACAAACCGTAAAGACACTCTGGGTAGAGTTCCTGGACAGACTTACCGAATTGCAATTGAGCTTGGAACCATCTGATCAATTCAGCACAATCGAAAATGCTGGCTAAATGCTGAAAAAATTGAGGGTCAGTGAAATGAACCCGGAAAAACCGATAATGACACATCAAGCGTTCAATCCGGTCGGAACCTTGAACGCTTTGGCAAAGATAACCAAACAAGCATAGTGCCTTCATGTGATTTTCACGTTGTTCCCAAAGTGCATCCTCTAGTTCATCCCAAGTTTCTGTATCTAGGCTTTGCACAAGACACTTGATCGCNCACTGAAGATCGGCTAAATGAAGTTCTTCAGATTTCCATAACTGACGGAACCATTGCGTCAGCGCAGGTTTGAATGCTGTATACTTTAATTCTACAAGTGCAACAGCACTGGAATGTTTCAGCGGACCCTTGGAACGATTGAATAACCCAAAAATTGGAAAAGCAAACTTCTTAAGGTGATATCGCCCCACAAGATAAATTGCCGCTTCCCGACTCTCAGCAATATCTGATTCCAATAACAGATGAACAAAATCCGCTGCACGTTCCTGCCAACACTCAATCAGTTGATAAACAGCCCACATGCGGATCTGTNGTTGATCAGACTGCAATAGANCAAGAGTTTGCTCGAAACCTAAAACTTGAGGACCCTGCCACTGAATAAGTTCTTTACCAAATTGCTGAATATCGTCCTGCATTGCCATGTCGAATCCTGCAATTAACGCTCTATATGTTCACATCCCATTCTGCCATCGGATTTGCCCCTTCTGTTCTTTCGCAGTANGGAAAAATCGACCAAGTGNTCATAGAGAATACCTAGAGGCCGTTCTACTTGAAACTAGACGTCGAATCCACGTTAACACTATTAACNACTTGGAATCACTCTANATTGGGGGGGGAACTCCATCTGTTCTTTCATCAACTGAAATTATNTTCCTGATGCAAGGCATCCGCCAGTCCTGGCCACTNTCAAAACAATGTCAAGTATCATTAGAATGCAACCCAGAGGATATCCAACCCAATTACTTGGGGACACTGCTTCATTCAGGTGTAAATCGTCTGAGCATAGGTGTGCAGAGCTTTCAACAAGAATTTCTAAAAAGCTTGGGGCGTAATCACACAGTAGAACACCTTCGTCAGAACTTGATTGCTCTCAGAGATGTTGGTTGGACAAACGTCAATGTTGATTTGATGTTTGGCCTGCCTAATCAAACCNTGGCACAATTTCAATTCGACGTAAATAAAGCACTCGAATGGGAGCCTACACACTTGTCATTCTATGCACTTGAATTGGTTGAACATACCCCTTATGGCAAAAGCCAGAGNATCCGAAAATCTTGGCAGGAAGCCCAGGAAATTACTACTGATATGTTTTTGTGGGCTACAAATTATCTGGAAGATAATGGGTGGGAGCATTACGAGGTTTCCAACTTTGCAAAGCCAAGCTATCAGGGCAGAATGAACCAAATGGTTTGGAATGGTTCAGGATATCTAGGAGTTGGAGTAGGTGCTCANTCTTATGANGGAAAAAGCCGGTGGGGAAATCTANGATCNCTTCANCGATATGTAGAATTGTTGAAAAAAAATTGCTGGCCCACATCTTTTTCAGAAACTCTAACACTCAATCAGAAAGCAAACGAATTCCTGATGCTTCAATTGAGGCAAACAAAGGGACTATCGTTGAAGAAATGGGAAGAAAATTTTGCTCCTAAAAATTGGCTAGGTACTCACTTTGATTTATTGAGAGTTTGGCAAAAAGAGGGACTGTTAGATTGGATGGACAATCGAATCGTGCTTACAAAAAAAGGTTTACTGGTTGCAGATGCTTTGACTGCCGAANTGAGTATATAGTTTCTCAATAGATGCAGGGTTGGCTTTTCTCTATGTATTCGATGTATTGCATTAAGTCTTTTGGTGCCAATCTCTTTTTTGGTCCTTCCGGAACAAATCGACTCAGAAAGCCACCTTTTAGAGGCCAACCAGACATGGCCAAAAAGAGCCCGAAGGTGTTCAGCGAAATCTGCCGTAAAGAGTTCCAGCCCACTTTGTCTGGCAATGGTTGTTCGGCAAAATCCGTATGCGATNTTCTGTGTTCNGCCTTGAAAATAACGGCATTGAATGGTGTACCTANTTGAAAGGATGCCCAGTTGTTTTTCATTGAAAACNGATAGTTTGGTAGCCCTTGTTGCTTNATGAANGTCAGGTTTCCCTGCCATTTGTCCAACCAGAAACTATTTTCTAGGTAAAATTGAACAGCATTTCGCCAACGCCAATCGGTTTCTAGTTCAATCCCCTGAAAACCGTTTCCNCGCGCAACTGCTTCTGCCAAAGCTAGAACTTTTTTTCCNAGGCCAAAACCTCGAAATTTTGGCAATAGGTACAGACTGCCCGCAAAAAGCCGATTNTCACCCATGTTTGGGCCACCTAAAGCTATAATCCCCGCTCGATCTTCAGATTCAATGATCCAAAAGTGTTGATATCTTCCCNAAGCCTTAGGCTNCAGGAANGNTTCTGTCGGTAGCAAACATCGATTGCGCCAATATTGTCTCTCCTGATCACTCCACCCATTGGGNTCTTCGTTAATNCCACAACGGTTTTCAACAAGAATTGCAAGATCATGATCAGCCCAGATTTGTGCTTCTTCTGGATCATCTATATCTAACTGTTCGAAGGCCCCGCCTATCGAAAAATTATCAAATTTAAGAGCATGGTTCTTANTCATTTCTGCAAANAAGCCAATCAACAGGAAGTTGGCTTTGAATTTGATGTTGAACTTTTTCNATTGGTTGTGAGGCGTCGATGGGCTCACAACGTTTTGGTTCTCGCTGCAACAATTCTCTGAAAGACAAATCTACTCTTTGGAAAAAATTTATTGATTCCAAATCCAGNCTNGAGAGGACCACCCCCCCATTGATNTCTCGTAGCCGCAAGCGTTCNAGAGCCATTTCCGGAGATAGAAGTAAAACGAGCGTTTTNTCGGGTTTGAAAGGTTGAATCTTNTCAAGGACAATTGAGTCAAGAAAAGTCAAATCTAGATTGCGTCCACCACCCTGATAGGCAACGGTAGAATCATGAAATCGATCACTAATCACCCATGTTCCTTCAGCAAGTGCAGGAACAACCTTTTCCTGCAGATGCTGAAGTCGGTCTGCCAAGTACAGTAAGAGTTCGGTTTCAGGAATCATCTCTTGATTTTCAGGATTTTGCAATACTCGTCGGATTGATTTTCCGATTCTTGTCCCTCCCGGTTCTCGGGTCAGTTCTGTGTTGATCCCCCTTGCACTCAAAAACTCACTAAGCAATTTGGCCTGAGTACTCTTTCCGCAACCGTCGATTCCCTCCAGAGTTATAAATCGAGCAGGAATCTTACTCATTGCAAAACATTCTATTTTAATTGGATTGATTACTTTGGGAGCGAAGAAAAACTGAGAATAAAACAGCNGGAACAACTAGGATTCCAGCTTTTATCCAAATCTCTTGTCCTACAAAAACACTAAGAAACACACATGAAAAAAGGCCAATGATTGATATCCACTTTGGAAAGATTTGATCCTGCTTATTGAGCCGAAGTGCTGCCAAATTTGTGATTCCATAGTAGATAAGGACAGTCACTGCACTTAACGACCATGTCATGAGAANATCACCCATCAAACATAGTGCAGCGATAACAATACCTGTGAAGAGAACNGNTAGTCTTGGGTTACTTTGAGCATCCAATTTAGCAAAAGCTTTTGGCAGATCATTTCTTCGCCCAAAAGCAAGATAGACTCTTGAAAGTCCAAGAATTANATTCAGTAAAACACCGAGCATCGCGGTGATAGCACCCACCTGAACAAGTTTCTCTANCCAAGGCTGGTCAAACGTCTGAACTACTACTTCTAGGCGAAGTGTTTGGTTTAAACCGTCTCCAAGGCCTAAAACTTCAAATTCCTGANAATTTGTCAGGGCCCAGCCCACAGAGGCGTAAAGTAGCCAAGAAGCCCCCAAAGTTNCGCAAATAGCCAATGGGATTGTTTTTCGAGGTTCTCTCACTTCTTCCCCCAAAGTAGCTATTCTACCGTAACCTGTATATGCAACGAACAATAANGCTGTGCCTTCCAGTAACGCTTCCGGAGCTAACGTGACATCAAAAAAGNTAGAATCNGCTGTAACCTCCACAAAAGCGCTAAATAGAANAAAAGAAACTAATGATAATATCGTTATCAGAACGATAGCGATATTGAACTGATTCGATCGTCTTAGACCAAGCAATACCANGCAAGTGACCAACAAAGAAAGAACAGCGCTTCCAATTCGCAAAACAAAATCATTNNGCTCCAGATTGAGTGCAGCATACGAAAAACTCACGACTCCCAATGCAGCTGTAGCAGCGGAGGCACTTTTTGCGGTTAGAAATAACCATCCCGCAAATATGCCTANTAACGGGTGCAGGGTTCTGTNAGCATACTCATAGGTCCCACCACTGACAGGATAAGCAACTGCTAATTGAGCGCTGCTTAGTCCGTTGCAGGCCGCAAGAATTCCTGCACAAAGGAGAGTTAGCCCAATCCACNCTCCAACTTGGCCAATTACCAATCCAATACTGACAAAAGCTCCTGTCCCGAGAATCGATCCTAGACCTAGAAAAATAGCTCCCAGAATACCAATCTCACGACGCATGACACNTGTATTGCCCATGGTTTCAATCGTTTANAGCNCCAAGGTTTGGCGGGGTTCNATGTGATAAAGATGTCCGGACTCAACTTCCTCTCAGTCAAAACTTCTTTCCGTCGTTGTGCTAGTTCCAGCAAAAGTTCATTCGTGAGATTCAAGAAAGTTCACCAATGCATGCCAACAGAAAATCTACTTTGAACGCCCTGATGAATTTNAACAGCTTCCTCTGGATTAACATANATGTCNTGAATCAACCATCTCGGAGCATAAACCCCAATCNGAATTGAGGAAATATCAATGCTCCCAAANCGTTCACNAATAACTTTAAANTTTCGAGGATAACCTGTNNCAGCAGGAAAAAACATCTTTTGTTCGGTTGACTCAACTACCCAACGAGACTAAAGCGTCTTGTTGATGTCAAATAGCCCTCTCAGACTCCAGTGCTGCACTAGTTCGGCACTCAACNGCCAATCACCAACTCTATGGATTTGCCACCAAACCAAGTAGCACCAAAAAGAATGGTAGATTTGCCACCTGTTGTTCTACCAAAACGGATGCAGTTTCCCGGTCTAAGTGGTCGTAGTGATTATGTGAAATAATTACTATGTCAATGACAGTAAAATCAAAAAGATGTGATCTTGGTGCTACTAATATCTCCAGCCCTGAAAATTTACTGGTGATGCTCGTTGATTGAAATGGGCATCCGTAATCAAATTTATTTCCTGATATTGCCAAAGGCATGTCGAGTGACCGACCCATAATAGGGTCGGGACCGTTAAGTNTCCTTTGAGAAAATCGACATCTGGCTGAATCAATTTAAAATGAAAGGGGTCCTGTTCATCTNATTTTGATACTAGCACCATAACGTGGAAAAAATTTAGTCATCGTCCCTGNGGAAGATAATTATTCTAAAAACCATTTTTTGTGTGANGAAAANTCCGGTTCTTGGCCATTCTTTAGAATCAATACAAGCACTCANGGACATTAACAACGGGAGTGACAAAGCAGACAATTGTCGATAGTAAGGCGTTTCGGAATTGAGGAAGGGTTGAAGGCTTNCATTACTTACAAATGTGTGAAAAGTTCTTCGTTCGACTAGCTTAAGAGATTTGGGTGGGCATCCATGANCAAATCGTCATAAAGACCTGCTGCGTAGCGGTAGGAGGCTAGACAAGTAACCATGGCGGCATTGTCTGTACATAATTTAGGTGGAGGATACCAGAGTTCAATGCCTTGCTTTTTCGCTTCCACCTCAAAGGCTTCTTTTAAAAACTTACTTGCCGCCAAGCCGCCAGAAACTGAAAGTCGTTTCAAGTCGTAGGTGTCTAAAGCCCGGAAAGTTTTATAAATCAGCACACGGGCCAGACTTCTGAAGAAACAGGCCAATACTTCCGATTCATCTTGTGTTGCCTTTTCCGGCTCTTGTTCTTTAAACCTCAGAAGNGCTGTCTTTAGCCCACTGAATGAAAAATCAAAATCTGGTTCATGAATGCGAGGGCTTGGAAATTCGTAACTGCTTCCAGGATTTTCAACAGCACAACGGTCTACAACNGGTCCTCCTGGCATGGGATAGCCAAACAGTTTCGCAACCTTGTCTACACACTCTCCCGCTGCATCATCTATACTTCGACCAACAATTTCATAATCNAAGTGATCTCTTGCATGCATCAGAAGTGTGTGTCCCCCAGCAACTACAAGATGTAATATAGGATACTGAAGGGGTTGACCCGAGAGAACACCAGCGTAGGGATGCGCTTCAACGTGGTTCAGACCAATAAGAGGAATCTTTAATGAGAATGATAGCGTTTTGGCCACCATCACTCCAACTAGAAGAGCTCCAAGTAGGCCAGGCAAATTACTAACAGCAATGTAATCNAGCTCTTCTAACTTCACATCTGCTTTACGACATGCCTCGTCAATTAAAGAGTGAATCACTTCAAGGTGTTTTCGGGCTGCCCGNTCTGGAACAACACCCCCAAATTCTGCATGGTCCCGATATTGTGATAATGTCAGGTTTGCCAAAATTTCTTGGTGCCCTCGCAGGATTGCAACTGATGTATCATCAAATGTTGTATCAATCCCAAGCCCCAAGCTATCTTTANTCAAATTNATTCCCGAAAGCGTGTTTCTGAATTAGAGCAATACGTGAATATCATAAAATGCATGAGTATAGGCAGTCACTGCAAACCCACGAACAAAATAAAGTACTGTGAANAATAGACCAGCTANCCAGCGAAACAGGAAGCTATGCAAATCAAAGTCATCTCCCAGACTTCCTACATAATGAGCTANGGCAAAGAGAAATGAGGCGGAGAGGATCGCAATCACGGCTGTCAAAACTGTGCTCCGCAAAATGGGGTGCAACCCGAAGAACAAGCCATTCAAAAGCAGTACTCGGAAAACAAATTCTTCGTATAGCCCCGCACCAATCGAAAGGGCGAGTTTTTGAGNTGTCTGGTTACCAATCAAGAGATCTAAAACACTGGAGTACAAGAGNAGGTTCACCAAAACTCCTAGGACCATGCTGTAAATGAAAGCCTCTAAAAGTAAAATCCCAGCATNATTAAGTGACAAGCCCATCTCAGGTCTTTTCAATCGAAGCCAGACAAGAGTACCANTAAGGATACCGATCAGTACAAAGGTCACGTGTTGTGGCCGAATTTCAAAAGCCTGGAACACGTATCGCACCCAAACATCCATTGCGTTACGGATCTGCCAGGCTCCTCCAGTNTCGCTCAAAAGTAATAGAATCTCGTAGCAAATCAATAGGGGTAACGCTAGAAGCACNGAGGCATAGGAGCTTCTNGTCGCTTCCCAGTAGGAAGGCATCATAATGCTTTAGACTAGATTCTTGTGATTTGGACGGAGTTGATGAAATCCAAGCGGCGTAATTCAAAGGCGCGATCTTCTGCCTTATTTTTGGAAACCTTGCCTACACGGACTCTGTAGAGAACACCGTTATCCTGATTTATGTGNGTATGNATATACGCATCGGGAAAACCTTTCTCACGCAGTTGATTGAGCACATCCTCTGCATTTTTNCGCAATTTTGAAGAAAACACTTGAACCGTGTAATTTGAACTTGGTTCTGTAAGGCGGGCTTNATCGATTGACTCCATGGTTTCTTCATTGGCCGACTTCAACTCTAGATCTGAAGTTGCTACTGCAGGAGGCTGCAAAACATCCGTCGGACGGGGAGAATTCTTGAGTGTGTTGGCTGCAGAACTGAGAGCTTNCGTACGTTGCTGTAGACTGTCTAATCTTGGTAAATCGAGATTTATTTGATCTTCTTGGGGTCCACTCAGTTCAAAAAAACGAAGATCCTCTTTTTTAAGATCGGGTGCTTCTGGACGATTTGTTTCCTGAGAAGCAATGCTTGTCTCCGGTAACTGGCGCATGCTTTGCCCCGTGATGATACCCATGTAGAAGCTGACGACTAAGCTGAACCCACTAATCACCAAAATCATCATTACAACCGGGTANGAAAGTCTCAGCAGAAACATTGCTTTTTGTTTAGCCATGAAGATTCCGTTAAGTGGCAATCCAGCGGCCCCGCAGGGTAGGGAAATTAAGTTCTTGCTGGAGCATTTCCAAAAAATCTTTGCGCCTCATCTCCTCTGCTCCCAAGCTCAAGAGATGATCAGTCGTGACCTGACAATCTATGAATCGCAAACCTTGTTCCATTGCAAACTTAGATAGTGAAACCANGGCNACTTTTGATGCATTACTTCTTTTGCTAAACATTGACTCACCAAAAAAACAATGTCCAAGGGAAATCCCATAGAGTCCCCCTACTAATATATCTTCCTCCCAAACTTCAATAGAATGGGCAAATCCTTGCTCATGCAACTGGATATAAGCACGTTTCATTGCCCCCGTGATCCAAGTGCCCTCAAAGGCCCGANTGGTNGCACACTGATCAATCACTTCAGCAAAGTGAGTGTCATATTGCACCTGATGGGGTCTGTTACGAAGCACTTTTGCTAAACTCCGAGTAATATGAATCTTGTCAGGAAACAGAACAAGTCTTGGATCAGGACTCCACCAAAGTAGNGGCTGTCCTTCNTCATACCAAGGNAAAATTCCTTGTTGATAGGCCATCAGAATCCGATCACTCGAAAGGTCTCCACCTACTGCCAACAANCCGCTGGGTTCTGCCTCATCAGGTGAAGGAAATTGTAAAATATTCGGGTGAAGTTGGTAGATTGGCATCGATGGTCAGCTAAAGACTTCNGTCACAGCATAAATTGCTTTTAAATGGCATCCACGTCTCAGATAGAAAACGGAAGCAATCTAACCAAGTGGGGAATCCTCGGGGCAGGAGCCATGGGCTGGCTTTGGACTTATTACCTTCAGCGAGCAAAAATAGACACATTACTCCTGCAGCGCCAAAATACCAGTTATCGAGAATGTATAATTNAAAAAGATAATATTTTTGAAAATTGTAGAACCTCTGCAATGAAATCAGATAATCCCTCTTTACCCANTATAGAAGCCCTGATCGTCTCTACNAAAGCCTATTCTGTAAGGAGTGCTCTTCTACCAATTCAGGAAGGGTTGATTTCAAAGCAAACCCCGATAATTCTATTACAAAACGGTCTTGGTGTATTTGAGGAAGTTCGCGAACTTTTCCCTAAACAACCTATTCTCATTCTATCCACAAGCAATGGGGCCTACTGGCAAGAGTCNGAACTTTTAAAGNTAACTGGATCCGGNTCCAGTTATCTTGGCACCTTGGACAACTCCGTCCCAAAGCCATTGAAAAACATACTTTTCAATAGACTCAAAGCAACAGGACTACCTATTTTACTGACTGACAACATCCTGANAAAACTTTGGGAAAAACTTCTTGTCAATTGTTCCATTAACAGTATTTCGGCTTTATGGTTGTGTCGGAATGGAGACTTACTTGATAATCCAAATTCTAAGGAGATTTGGAAGAGGATTGTCTTGGAAGGGGTTGAGGTGATGAGACAAGAATTGCATNAAGAAGTTGANCCATCAGAAATTCTCTCATTGATTGATCAAGTCGCCTACAAAACCAGTGCGAATTANTCTTCTATGTGCGAGGATCGAAGAAAAAACAGGCCTAATGAAGTGGATTATATTCTGGGTTACGTGGTCAGAAAAGCTTNCCAGCATCACCTCTCTGTTCCAACCCTGGAAACNTTGGCGGATCTCCTAAAATTTCCTGAAAATTCCTCATAACNACCAACACAAAATTGAGCTAGTAGTATGGCTACTGGATTCTACACTAACCCAATTTACCTTGAACACGACACAGGCAATCACCCTGAAAATGCTGACCGCCTTCGAGCAATCGATNAGCATNTGCGTTACAGCGGTCTCTTAAATGAATTAGAGATGCGGCCCGGATGCACTGCAGAATTGAAAGAAATCCAACTGCTACACTCCAAGAAGTACATCGATTCCATTAGGGAAGCAGCGGAACTGGGTAGAGGGATACTTGGAACCCCAGATTGTATCATTTCCCCTGGAACCTTCGGTGCAGCCTTACATGCAGTTGGAGCAGTACTCGATAGTGTTGTCCAAGTTGCTGATAACAAACTCGATAATGCATTTTGTGCTATTCGCCCTCCTGGGCATCATGCCGAACATGACGCAGCGATGGGCTTCTGTTTCTTNAATAATGTAGCAATTGCTGCAGAATTTCTGCAAAAGAATTTTGGATATCAGAGNATCNTTATCTTTGATTTTGANGTACATCACGGTAACGGCACACAGCATCTNTTTGAGANAAGCGAAAAGGTTCTTTATGCGAGTACACATCAAGACCCCAGAACTTGTTATCCTGGAACTGGTTTCGCACATGAAACGGGCTTTGGATCGGGCAAAGGATTCACATTAAATTTTCCTCTACCTCCCGGTACAACAGATGATAGATATTTAGAGTTTTTCCAGAATAAAATNATTCCTCAATTCGAGGATTACAAACCAGATTTTATACTTCTTTCTGCCGGTTTTGATGGGCATACTCGTGACCCGCTAGCAATGCTAGACTTGACCGAAAATTGCTATCACGAAATTACAAAACAAATGAGAANTCTNGCTGAANAATTTGCATCTGGTCGTCTNGTAAGCTTGCTTGAAGGGGGTTATGATCTGGAAGCTTTGGCATTAAGTGTAGAAGCGCATATTCAGGCACTTCTACACTGATGGAAGATNTTCAAGCTTTACAAGACTTTGAAAAGTTAAATATCAACTGGTTCCCAGGGCACATGCGCAAAGCGTTGCGTGGTGTAGGAGATCAAATTAAAAGAGTTGACGTTGTCATTGAGTTGAGAGANGCCAGGCTCCCTATCACTTCACAAAATCCTGACTTACAAAATCTTTTGAACAACAAACCTTCTTTGATTCTGTTTAATAAATCGGGTCTGGCTGATTCCAGTCAAATCAAAAAGTGGGAATCAAAATTTAAAAATGAATCTACNANGCCATTTGTATTTGTGGATGTAAAAAAGAGAAAAGGACTCAGCCAAATCATTCCCATTTCCATNAGACTANTGCGATCACGGTGGGAAAATCTGAAACGAAGAGGCATACGACCTCCTGTTTTAAGACTGATGGTTATCGGTATACCCAACGTGGGTAAATCTAGTCTNATAAATGCTCTGGCTCGTCGTGGGGCTACTCAAACTGGTCCCAAACCCGGAGTGACTAGACATCCGGAATGGATTGTTCTCGGCCAAAANGCTGAACTACTTGATACTCCAGGAATCCTCTGGCCTAAAATCCAAAATACCATTGACGGATTGAACCTAACTCTCATTGGAAGCATCAGAGATGAAATCGTTGGTGCGGAGAGCTTATCCAACTATTTGATTCAAATTGGTAAAATACGTTTCCCTGAAAAGTTCTCAGAACGATATAGCATCAAAGTCTATGAGTCACAAAGTTCTCAGGAAATTCTTCATCAAATCGCAAAAAAGCGNGGTTTTTTTCGTNCAGGGGGGCATGCAGACATTCAGAGAGTCTCAGAGATGCTTCTCTNCGACTTTCGAGAAGGACTCTTNGGCCCAATTAACCTTGATCAATTGTAGTCTACAATATTTTCCTTACTCAGCTTNCTCTTGAAAGCGAGCGGTTCATANAAATACCTGCCCATNTCTTTTGCCAACTATGAAATAAACTAAAANTACTGTGATTCTCGGCACNGATTAGATGTCCACTCCCATAAATTTAAGACACATGTTGCTGCATAAAGCTTTCAACCACTGCGGTTCTATTAAATTTTACCGGACCAGATCCATCTCTAGCCTGAAATNTCAAATTACCATTTGCCCAGATCAACAATTAAGAATTTAACTGNTCCAAATCTCTNGNTGACGGTAAATTCAAAACNAAGTTTCNATCTACAAAGATGACTATCGGAATCTNCAGGATATTATCTTTTTAAGCAATTTGGAGATCTGNACTNAACCAGTCCAGTTGATGANATCTTGAATAAGCAANATCAAAAGGTAGTTTCGTCCAAGAACCAGCTAACCAAANCCAATGACTCAAACTCGTTTCAACTCACTCTCTATCCTCATCAACATCGCAAATGAACAAAGGTGTTGAATCATGANTTTCTCTCTTATGATATGNCNATTCTGTTACATCTAATCGATTGAAAGTAGAACTTANATGCTGATTTCTAGCTGGGAAACCGTATGATAATAGAGACNAAACAGTAAATTTATTCCTTCATCTGCTTTGTTGACTAAAACTTGCAGAATTAGGTAGTCCACATAGTTGCCGTAAATGATATCCTGAGAATGTGTCCTATTGAATCCAACCTTAGAAACGTAACAACCCACACTTCCTGATAAATCTTTAAGTGATATAGTAATATTTTGCTATGAGTTTTTCTTTGGGTATCATTTTGATGTGTCCGCACAACCAAAGCTGATAGAAGATTCCCAGCATTATTATCAAAATCAGAAAAAACTTTTTGGGGAAATTAGGCAGTTATGCTGGAGAAAAGTTCGATTTGGGTAGCCTGCTCGTTTTCATGAAATGGAAACTTCAATTGCTCAAGAGATGGATGATTTCTCCGAGCAAATCCCTTCGCAATAATCTCTTTTTCAAGAATTTTAATTTTCGAGTGTAGTGCATCTGCGGACTTGAACCAATTATCCTTTGAATAAATATTGGTCCCCACTTGCCCAGTCTGAATGCTCAGACGCCATTGTTGCAGACCACTTCTCACATGCTGGCCCCATGCCAGCCTACAGAAGCGACGCGGACCGATTGTTGGCTCAGTTTCGTAATAGAGAAACATAAAAAGGCTCGGGAAGTCATCTTTTTTTTTGGCAGTATCCGTAACACCAGAATCCGAATCGCAGGAATTCTGCAGCTATTAAAGGTACAAACAAAATCAGTGCCTGAAGATCCGATGACTTTTCATTAAGAAATAAGTGAACAGCAGCTAACATCACTGCAAAATAGATCAGACGATGTAGGTTTTTCCAACGATTCGCACCGAGTTTCCTTACTATGGTATTGCTACTGGTCAAGGCTAATAGCAAAATGATTAGAAAAGCTAGAAACCCTGTAAGTAAATAGACTCTTTGAAGATCTTTCCACAAAATCTCCCACTCAGGATTATCCAGAACGTGGAGTGTAAAGTGTAGGGCCGCATAAAAAGCAGATGCTAGCCCAATATTTCTTCGATGGGATTGCAGCCGCTTGATCCAACTAAACCCACTACGCTTCCCAAGCCAAATCCTTAATGGAGAAAGCCACAAAACACCCACTAAAAAATAAACAGCCCAGTCTCCTGTTGCATGAACCAGGTATTCAACAGGGTTTGCACTTTCAACAACTTGGGTTCCCATCCAAATCAACGGGAAAAAATAGGCAATCGAAAAAAGCTTGTTGTTTGCTCGCGAAGGTTTGTACGGCAAATCAAGATTTCAGCATATATTTTTTGATTAGTACTGTAGATTTACGCTTAAGTTTAGAATTTGCCTTGACTCAACGAGAATGGCTGGTTAATTTTTTTGAGCCTTCGAACTTGTTTAAAACAAGTTCGTTGACCTAGGGAGGAGTTCATAGCCCCCAATTGGTGGGGGCTACAGTCCTAGGCCATTAACAAAGCCTAAAATCACGTTCCTAACTTAGTCCAGTCTGCAAGATCATCCCTGAGCCCCTCTAAAATGCTTGCTTTGAGAGGCGTATCTAAAGCCAGCCTCAAAAACTCTTCGTCACGATTCCACTGATCCACCTCTCCCCGGTGTGCAAAAACGACGATTTCATCTGTATCAACAATGCCCACGCTGATGCCTGCTGTTCCGATTTGAGTCCATAATAAAGTATCATCAATCTTTTGCATTTCACCTGTACTTTCATGAACTAGCTGGAGTACTTGAATCAATGTCTGATCACGTGTCGCTCCTTCCATTGAATCCAAAGCTTCTCTGATTTGTTTGCGAGATGCTTCTAGGTCTATCTCATCAGATAGATGAGCACTCCATAGCTCTTGTGCCCCTCCCGCAGAAGCATATCGCAAAGTTAACCAAGCCTGCTCTAACCCAGCAAGGCTTCGAACATCTTCAAACTGCACGAGAATATCAAGTACCCTTTCTATTCCGTAATCTAAAGTCTCTAACTCCTTACGCCAGACTCCTTGGCGTTCAGTTGCCTCAAAATTTTGCTCAGTTTGAAGTAAACTAAATAACTGNTGNAATNTGTCTCTTTGAAAGCGTCTCAAGCCGAATTGATAAGTCTCNCCTTCATGTAATTCTGTCAAAAGATTTTTGACATATTCAGATTGTTCTTTTTNTACATGAGACTGGTATGCCTCCCAATGCTCTTCTGGCTTGTAGTGATGCTCCATATATTCTGGAATTGAGATCCGAAACATAGGGGATGCTCCAAGATCACTACCCGAAGGTACAATCCAGCCCTGCTTATACATGATCTCTAACAGAGCCTTCTCAACTGCTGCAAGTTGTTCTGCGCTTAATTCGAAAATGGATTGTGCCATGACGATTAAATTGATGTTGATTTGTTTAACANATTGGTTNTATTNTCTTTCCAAGACTCCTAATTTATTTNTCTTGTTTTNATTTGATNAGGCATTTCTTCAAACTAAGTCNCTTGCATACTAAAAATTAGTTTTCCNAAAANTCTCAGCNNAAGCAACTCTCATANTATCAAAGAAAATTCTAAATTTATCTCAATCACGATGTAAAGACGAAGTATTGACGAAACTCTCCATCGGTTCTGTTGAGAGCAGTTGAAAAAGAGGTGGGACAGAAAGTGATTGCTGGATTGAGATGGGGTCATTCAATTGCTGAAACTGACGCAAGGTTCTCTGGTAAGCTTCCTGGTCATTAAGCTGGCGGTAAACTGCTNCAAGCCGATCCAAAAAAATTGATTGGAATGGAGATTCAGCTTTTAAAGCGTTCTCAAGAAGCACTTTTGCTTCCTTGTACTGCCTAGTTACNAGGTAAGAAGAGCTCAGTGCTTCAATCAAATAAAATTGGCGTGGGTATCTCTCAAGCCCTCGAATTAAAACTTCCTGAGCTGCTTGTTCTTGTCCACGATATCGTTTGATATCTGCTACAAGACGATGGGCTAATCCTTGAGATTCCTNTCTGGCAAGAAAGTCTTCNGACATTTTCAGCGCTTGTTCAGTCTGATCTAATTGCAGCAAGGTCATTGATTGTAGATACACACTTTCCCAATGAGTGGNAGAATCTTTCAACAAGTCCTCAGTGTAGGAGAGAGCAAGCGGATACTTTCTCTGCAGGTACAAAACTCGAGCTAGGGAAAATCTTAGCGTGAAGGTTTCTCTGACTACTAACGCCTGTCGAAGNAGTGTCTCTGCTTTGTCGTACTTCCCTTGAGTGACTAGTAAATCAGCTTGCAGGGTCAACAAATAGACATTAGTNGCATCTTGCTGCTTCAATTTCTCGATGATTCGCTCTACCTGTTGCATTTCCCCTCGCATTAACTTTCGTCTCGCATCCANCAGTTGGTAGGGCAAAGGACGATCATCTAATTCAAGCGCTCTTGCTAGCGCAATATCACCTCGCAAGTAGTCTCTTCTTTGAAANAGTAATGATGCTCTGAGATAATACAAATCTGCACGTTGGTTTTGAATTTCTAGGGCCTTCTCTACTAATTCCAAAGCATCCTGGTACTCGCCAACTTGAAGGCTTAATTGCGCCCTGCCCAGCAGAGCTTCGACGTTTGTGGGATCTCGTCTCAGTAGATCTTCAAGGACTTGNTTTGCGGTTGCTTGTCTCCCTTGTCTACTAAGAAGAAGAGCGTAAATGAGTTGATCCTCTGGTTCCAACTTTCCCATCCGAGCCAACTCTTTGATTCTTGACAGTGCATCATCTGGTTTTTGTTGAAGGTAGAAAAGCCGAAGTTGCTCTCGNAGAACTTCAACCCATTGAGGGTCCTGGGCCAGAAGTTCTGTAGCCAATACACTTGCAGGATAATAGNTTCCTTGGGCAACAAAGATTCTCAATCTCAGAAGTTGAACATCTTTGTTTGATGGTTCCAAAACGAGTAGATTTTCTACCGCCTCAAGTGCAGATTCATAATTTTGACGTTTTATTTGAATACGAGCCATGTGGAAATAAGCTTCAACATAATTTCCATCACGTTGAAGTGCCTCATCCAATGATACTACAGCCTTTTCGTATTCACGAATCTGCTCATAGCCAAGTGCTAAATTCAAGTAAAGAGAAAGCCGATCTGGATCTACTTGTAGAGCAGCATTCCATTCTTTGATAGCATCAGCATAACGTTCCTTCGNGTAGAGTACCTTGCCCAATAATTCAAGGTATTCAGCGTTAAGAGGCGACCCCTGAACTGCAACTCTAACTGCNCCTTCTGCTTGCTCGTTTTCACGAAGAAACAAACGTCCCCGAGCCAATTCAAACGCTGCATCTAAATTGTTTTTGTCATCGTTNAACCTTTCTTCCTGCTGCTCGANAAAAGAGTCAANATTTGCCCGGTTTAAAGGTTGCCGCAATAGGGGCAAATTCGGATTTGAGCACCCATTAAATGCAATCAAGAGAGAAAAATAAATCAACAAATACTGTAAAAACTTACTGTGCATAAGTAATTTTCATTGAAGGCAAACTTTCATTTCCTGATCTATCAATCCAGCGAACATGATAGTGACCAGGATTTGATCGTAGTTCCGGCACCAAAGCAAAGCTNTCTTTAATTGGTTGTAAGTTCACAGGAGTCTCCGGCCATCGACGTCCATCCTCACTACGATAGATATTGACTCGATAATACATTTGATTGTGAGCAAGAAAATTGTCGTTTTGCCATCTAAATTCAACATTTTCAGNAAGNGGCTGCCAAACCATTTTGATTAACCTGACATCTTTTAAATCTCTGGAGAGCATTTGNTTTTGTTCCAATAAGGAGTCTAAATTTGCAGACAAATTTTTTGGATTAACCTCTTCAATATTTAATTCGGGCACTCGAATAAAATTTGTGGGTAACCCGGCACTTACATAGTCAGATACTGAGATCAAATTGTTCGTAGGAATAAATACNTGTCGGATTTTGAAAAGNGTAACTTGCTGAGGATTAACAGATAACGGCGGAAAAAAGTAGAAAAGATTTCCTTCACGTTCTAATTGTAGGGAATTGAAATCAAGCACGTATCTTGTNCCAGCTCGCAATTCACAGCGAGAACATGGTTCTTCTCTGGTCAGAGTATCTATTTCAAAGCGNTGATTCTCAAGCTTACCCTCCCTAGCCAATTCCTTCAGCAGTTCTGGTTCAATTAACTGCCAAGATAGTCGGAGACTTTCTCCTCTAAATATTGCCTTGGGATTTTGAAAGGTCTTGAGCTGAGGCTTTTCCGGGTCTGGCTNTGGTACTGTGCGATAGCCACATGCAATCAANGAAAAAAGGATCAAGCTTAAGAAGACAATTCGGCAAGTTCTACTGAATTGAATTGTTTCCTGATGTTCACCAACACCAAGNAGCATAGCCACTTTNCGATTTGACTGNTCTTCCTGCAAGCGAANGTAGTTTAAAGTTTCTAAGTGGGNAAATGAGGCAGGGATGGAGGGCGCCAGGAGATTCTATCTATCTTGGATAACTTTAGAAAAACATTAGAAGTATCGATCTTGATGTCTGAATCACCATCGCCATTTTTCTGAAGCAAGTCCATTTACCTTATCAATAATTTANTTGAAACNAGTCTGATATTATTTCGCAGAAAACACAAAGGAAAGACCTCTTTTACTTTTCTTTTAAAAACTCAAGCAGAAGCTATTGATAAATTAATATTAAATTCATGTTNGAAGCGACTCCTTTCCAAGAGCTTTCTGTTTTTTTGAAGGATCTTCNTATTGTTATNAGTAAGCCGGAACAAACCTGAGNCCAGTNGGAGTGCGACNTACCTGATAAAGCGCATGAGCAGCCCCCCAAATATCNCTGATTCATTGAAACGGAGTTTANCAATAACTGAGTCTAGCTTTTCAACNTACTTCAATATATCAATCTCAACAGATGAATCTAATGTACCAGATTTTTCCAGGGCCTTGANAAATGCCTGAACAGCAGCGCAAGANCGAAGANTATGTATTTTGGGGTCAAANCCCAATTCATCTTTATATTGCTCCGTAACACTCTCAGAGATTGCCACTTTCGAAAGATCAAACAGCGCTGAAACCTAATATCCTATTCCGTATTTTCCTGNGTTTTCAATGAACAAAGGAGATTTTGNNCCATCTNCAAAAATAAAATAGGTGCGATTTCTTTCTTTTCGGGCCTCAGTAANNAATTTTGTAACTTCTGGATGGTAACCGCTGAAAAAATTCTGCNGAACCATGGTAACATTAGNACTTTTTACTTCTGCCGTGCTGGGCTTCCGGATTAAATNAGAATGATTCTCGNCNCCAGATTGAATGGGTTTAAGACGANCCNTTTNACCCCACTTTTTTTGAGACTNTCTCCAACGCNAGNGGNAATCTNTTTTCTGTATCTGCCTTAGTCAAAAATTACGGCCATATTTTTTTATTCACAAAACTTTTACAGCCAACTCCACTTGCAATAGTGCTTAGGAGGCGTCATGACTATTTGTTCTGAAGAGACTGGGGAATTTACAATCATTTATCAGGCTTGGAGTGGTTGAATTAGCAGGTAACTATAGTATATTTGTATTTTAATAGTTCGGAAATAATAGTTTATTTTAATCGTTGCAGATGTGTCCAATCACTACAATCTCATTTGCTGCTATTGTTTCCTCAGCTACTAAAGCAGCCTTAGCTTAATTACAGTTGTCGTCTTGCTAAACAATCTCAAGCTGTGGTTCAAAAATCTGGCAGCGTTGAAATACATAACCGCTAAAGTCACTCCATTTTTGGAAGAAATATCATAGTTTGATATTTCTTCAGTGTAGGGGCTAAATCCCCTAATCTTTTTTAATTTTTACCCATGAACTTGAATAAGCTAAGGATGAAATCCCTGAAGCGACTAAAGAGCCAGCGGTTCTTTTTGTAAACTTATTATTTGTATGTCACTTTTATAGTACAAAATTAATAAAAACTAAGAGCTATGGATTAGTTCTTAGTTTTAAGACGAATCAAAAGCTAGTGTGCTAGCTTTTAGATCTCCAAAGATAATTTGCAACAAAATAATGAAAAATATTTCAAATTGTCAAAAAGCAAGTGGTTGTCTTCTCAATCGTATTGCTGGAGCTTTTAAAAGTTCTGGCAGTCAGCTGAAACTGACTCTATTTAATGCAGATGGTTACCTTTAAAATTTGTTATGACAATAAACCTTAGCCTAACTTTACTCCCAAATCGCCCACAACAGCCCTTCCAAATCTAAAACTGACACTTCACTGATTTTCAGAATCAAATCTTCCTCTGCTGGCATAGATTTACTTTCATGACTATTATTGCCACACTTTGAATCAAGATTTTCCCAAATTTTTTAACGACGTTAATACCCAGCCAAAGTTTTGGTGGCCTTACAAACTAACCACGATCAATCAATTCTGATAAAATCGGTTGAAGAACTTTATTAGGAATAAACATGTTTGCCGGCAACAGTTGATCTGTAAACGGGCGACTAAGAAACAAAGATCTGATTCTCACAAACTCACCTTGGTCATTAATTAGCCTAGCATTCGCAAATGCTGGAACAGCTAAAGTAGTGAAGACTACATTTTCCAATAAGTACCCCCAATAACTCGCAAAATTTTCAAGTCCCATCACTATGACTTCCTGAAAAACAGAATCAATTTCCCGAAAAAAACCTGTAGTTAGCTTCCTACCTTTAATTTTCCTGAATTTCCTAGCGCGACTAGCTCTGCTTGTAGTGGTATGAAAGCCTGCACAATTCCAAATCCAGTATCTCCATCATATCCGATGACTTTTGCGGAAAGGGTTTTACCATCTAGATCAATCAGGCAAACTTTGTTTACTTCCAAAATCAGACAACGAATTGTCAGCACTCTACCTCCGTCATTAATGAATTCCTCCACCTCTACGCGTTGCCCCCAATGAAGCAGCTGTTCTTTCAGTAATAGGTATTTTTATTTTCAGACCAACAACTACGTTGACAGAATTGGCAATCAGAGAAGATGAAACAAGGACAGGCGAAACAAAATTTGACAGCGCAACCAGAAATACTAGAAAAAATAATATAAATTTTTCTGGTTCAATTCCTTTATGTCTCTTTGTGCTTGATATGGAATCCAATTGACAGGAGCCCCCAGAAGTAACAAAAACTGATAGAAATTAAACTTTTTATGCAAATAAAATTTATGAAACTTTGCTTGCATCATGTGTTGCTAGTCACAGTTGGTGCCACACTATTACTTACCAATGCCATTATTTTTTCGTAGGCTTTCAGCAAAGAGCAGCAGATATTCAGAAAGCCTATCATGAACACTTTCATCTGACCTCGAGATTATTTGCATACCATTCATTTTTTGTCATCCAAGGAGGCATGGAAAAGTAACTCCATTACTACTTAAACAGACTACTCACGGATCAAATATATTATTATGTACTCACGGATACTAACAGAAAGGTTTTAATTTCCTCTTTTGAATCTGAAAAACAATTATCTGATCATCCCCTATCAACTTGGGTGCAAGCAAAAACTGGAACTACTGAAAACGCTATTCTTAGTGATAAGGACCAGAGTTATGGAATTCAGAAAATGGTAAGTAGACTTAGAGTTTTTCAACCTGGGACTCAAACTCCGAAAAGAGAATCGAGAGTACACATTGAAAAAGTATATGAAGTCGAAATTGAATTCGGGGACATACGAAAACTGGATGTCCGTGATACCCAGGCGGCATTTATGTACATGGGCTTTCAAGAGTACGATTCATATTTATTCGAATATTTAAATGATTACAGAGTTTTCCTAAACCTGTTTTTCACAACGATCTTTATTTTATTTTTTTCATACGTCTTCAGTGGCTGGTTCCTAGCTCCAATGAACCAGTTACAACGATACCTAAACAGATTTCAACAAAGGACAAACAAGACAACTCCAAAGAAATTTGCCATGCAAGTGAAGATTTTGGATCCAAAACGTATAAATGCCCATACCGTGGAGACTCAGCATCTCCTGGATGCTTGCAAAAATTTTCAGGATAATCTTCTTCACAGTCTTCAGGTAGTCCAGAAAACTCATCATCAGATGCAAGTTGCTACTAATGGAATCCACGAGTCTTACGTTTCACTCGCACAGACCCAACGGCAACTCGTACAATCAACTAAGATGGCGGCTGTTGGAGAAATGCTTGCGATGATCGCACATCAGTGGCGACAACCACTTTCAGTCGTTGGGACGATTACATCCGCTCTCACCCTGAAAGTGCATATGAACAAAATCGATACAGCTTTTACCAATGAAATCGAAAAACTTCAAAACCAGATTCGTTTCCTCTCAAGGACCATTGAAGACTTTAGAAATTTCTTTCGGCCCAACGACAAATTAGAAAGTGTACAACTTGGCGATATCGTGATGATGACAGTTAAAATGTTTGAACCACTCCTCACAAGTTGGGGATTGAACTTCAGACAGAAATGATTGATGTTCCATCTATTAGAGTTCATCAAAGTGAACTGCAACAAGTGATCATGAATTTGCTAAAAAATGCAATGGATGCTTTGGTTGAAAAGCATCCAAAACTAAGGCAGATCAAGATTAGAGTAGGCCAAAAGGACAATCACCAAATTTTAGAAGTGCAAGACAACGCCGGAGGAATTGATGGAGAAATTATTGATCGAATCTTTGACCCTTACTTCACAACCAAAGGGAAATTGAATGGGACCGGATTGGGCCTATACATGTCAAAATTAATTATTGAAAAGCATCTCCGCGGGAAACTTTTCGTACAAAATCAAGATAGTGGTGCGAATTTTCGAATTGAGCTACCCTGCTAGACCATAAACCTCTAAATAAGATTTGGTAGGAGCTATCAACATGAACAACGACCTGAATGTTTTGGGAGAACCTCTACAACCCTGCAGCATGAGTCCTTTGACCGGATTCTATCGAGATGGTTGTTGTAAAACCGGGGAAGATGACCAGGGAAAACATATTGTTTGCGCCGAAATGACAGCGGACTTTTTGAACTACACCAAGAGTCGCGGAAATGATCTCTCAACTGCTATTCCACAATTTGGGTTTCNAGGTTTGAAGC
This sequence comes from Deltaproteobacteria bacterium, assembly GCA_002684675.1. GTDB lineage: Bacteria > SAR324 > SAR324 > SAR324 > NAC60-12 > JCVI-SCAAA005. The sequence goes on along the minus strand of NYVT01000013.1, from coordinate 41,768 downwards.
CAGGTGATCAATGGTGCCTTTGTGCCTCCCGTTGGAAAGAAGCCCTGGATGCTGGAATGGCTCCACCTGTTCGGCTCCGCGCAACTCATGAAGCTGCCTTGGAGATTGTTTCCTTGGACGAACTTCAACATCACGCTCTCCCAGATGATTGAATGAACAGTGTCTCACCTCAACCGGGAAATTCTCAAAACCTTGACAAAGCCTAAACTAGTTCAACCTACCTTCTTACAAAAGGTGGAACTCGTTGTTAGCCAAATTCCCGCTGGAAAAGTAATGACCTATGGTCAAGTAGCTCAGTGCANAGGGCAGGGTACNGCTCGACTGGTCGGAATGGTTCTATCCTCTTTACCCAAAGGATCTNCCGTTCCTTGGCATCGAGTGGTTAATACCAAGGGAGGGATCAGTCCTCGAGCCAATCCCCAAAGTTCACTGGAACAGATCCAACGACTTCTANATGAAGGAATCCAATTCAATTATAACCAAGAGTTAGATCTGAAGTCATACCGCTTTAAACCCTAAAACTTTGNNGTTTTATNTTAGTAAAATCTTGTTAAAACNTCTATTAATGGCANCTATTACTAGTCCNNGGGTAATTGTCTNACATTTTCTCATAGGATACTGTGTTGACTTTGCAGCGGGCATTGNGGGTGTGCTCGCAATTTACTTCTCAAGCATAGTCATTAAAAGGNGCAANCATGTCTGGCAGAATCGAAGGAAAGATCGCTCTAGTTGTTGGTGCGGCGCAGGGTATCGGTGAGGCAATCGCCAAACGTTTTGTGGAAGAAGGAGCAAGGGTTGTGATTGCAGATGTTTTGGACGAGGTTGGGCAAGTTACCGCCAAACGTCTTGGTGGCACCTATGTCCACACGGANATCTCAAATTTTGAAGCAGCTAAACAAGCAGTAGAAGTAGCTGTTCAAAATTATGGGTCTNTAGATATTATTGTACAAAACGCGGGAATTTACCCTTGGACGTTGATTGAAAACACACTTCCTGAAGAATGGGACCAAGTTTGTGCGGTTAATTTAAAAGGGACTTTTCTGGCAGCTCGAGCGGCTCTCCCAGTGATGAAAAAAAAACGATCTGGTCGTATGATTTTCACCTCCTCAATCACAGGCCCCTACGTGACCAGTCCCGGTCATGGACACTACTCTGCGACAAAAGCCGGTATCAANGGTTTCATCAAGTCCTCTGCACTGGAATTTTCTGGATATGGTATCACAGTCAATGGGGTTGAACCCGGAAACATCCTGACAGATGGAATGAAAGCTCACCGATCCCAGGACTTCATTAAATCGATGGAAGACACCNTTCCCNTGGGGAGGCTGGGGACCCCACTTGATGTNGCAAACGCCTTTTTATTTCTCGCTTCCGANGAGGCAGCNTATATCACAGGNACAACCATTGTGGTTGATGGTGGGCAACTGCTACCTGAAGGAAATGATTTTCGAATCAATCCAAATCAGTAAAATCTCAAAAACAATATTAATAACAAAATCATAATNGGATAAGTGATGAGTCGTTTTGAAAGCCAGGTTGTTATTGTTACAGGNGGCGCTTTAGGAATTGGAGGCGCTACTGCNNGAAAATTTGCNAAAGAGGGAGCTAAAGTACTCATCGCAGATTTCAATGAGGAGGCTGCTACCAAGAATGTCAATTTGATTCNCAGTCAAGGAGGGATTGCGGCATTCAGTCATATTGATATATCCAAGAGTGAAGATGTCAATAGAATGGTTCAGGAAGCCATTAGACAATTTGGTGGCGTNGATGTTCTTGTACAAAACGCTTTCAGTGTTNTAGCCGGTGAAAATAATATTCATGGCAGTGCCGTCACTGTAAAAGAGGAAAGCTGGGACTATGGAATGGATGTGATGCTNAAAGCGCTCTACCTTGGCGCAAAACANTGTATCCCACACATGCAACGCAAGCAGTCTGGAAATATCATTAACATCGCCTCAGTCCACAGCTTTCTACAAGAACCCAACATGCTCGTATATGAAACCGCAAAAGCTGCAGTAGTTGGATTGACTCGGCAAATGGCTGTTGATTTTGGTCCCGACAATATTCGTGTNAACGCGATAGCCCCGGGTCACATTGTTACGGAGNGCCTCCAAAAAGTCTGGACANAAAACCCATCTGGTCTGCAATTTTTCGAAAATCAATATCCTCTTCGTAAAACTGGAGTACCCGATGACATTGCTGATGGGATTGCATTCTTATGCTCTGAACAAGCGTCTTTCATCACGGGGCATACCCTTGTGATTGATGGAGGTCTTTCTATTCAGTTACAGGAAAAATTCGGTATTCAGCAAGGTGTATTTGCTAGAAAGCATCCCGAAGTTCAGATTCCAGATGCGGCTTATTACGAAGAAAAATAGAGTTAAAATAGTGCATGTCAGATCCTTGATTGGTCGAACTCAACATGACTCTAAAACAATAATTTAAAGAGAACAGATTTTGTATAACCGAGCAAGTCTTTGGTGATGAAGACATGTGATGGCTGCGGTTAATTTGTGGTGATGCATTTAAGTGGGTGTCTGCTGAAAATCGAGAAAGAATTCGTTCCCAAGGCAGTTTAGTTTTGATTGCAGACTTCCCTGAATTCGGCAAGTTGCTTGGACATCGAGTTCTATCACACATTTTTAGAGACCTGGAATTTAAAGATCCAAAATTCAGCTCTGGTTACAATATCAGCAAGCCACCTCAGAGCCCAGTTTGGTTCTGGTATCAGGATTGGTGTGGTTGGAACGAACCATCATCCTTTATAGATCAAATGACATAGATTTTGTTATAATTTAGGATACACAACCACAAAACGGCTCCCTTCGTGTGATTCCAGGTTCCCATAGAAAATTACACGAGTTGCACTACCCCAACACCCATACAGAATCCCTGTCTCGTGAAGAAAATCGATTGTTCGAGTCAATTCCAGGCCAAGTTGCAGTTTCCGTAAATTCTGGGGATTTGATTGTTGGGGGCACGGCTGATTCATAGAGTCTTTCAAACTAGCAATTAGAGAATAAAGCACTAACTACTCTGTGGTGTTACCCAAATTGCAATGTCCTGACACCAGTACTTCAATCACGCATTTCAAAGATATTTTTGCGGACTGTTGTTGACATAGGCCCTAATGTACCAGATGAAATCACTCCATTGGATTGGACTGATGAAAATCGCGTGGGATGTGAGCTTTATTTTCCAAAAATTTCGTGCTATATTTAATTTAAATATTTTGCGTCGTTCTTAAAAGACTCTGAGAAGAGAGAGTGAGCTGAATTTATACTACTCATAACTCGCGAAGGCTAAACATCAGCGGATAGCCCTCCTGCTGTGCCATGTCATGAACCTTATCCACCTTGGCTTCAGCTTCTTGAAGACTATAACTCCCAACAACAGCAACTCCGTGTTGATGAGCTTGCCACATGATGTGAACCGACATATCCTGCCCTTTGTGAAACACGACTTCCAATACCTGAACAACAAACTCGCGTGGTGTAAAATCATCATTGTGCAGTAAGACCTGATACTGCTTTGGATGCTTTAACTGAGTTTTTTTCTGAATTTTCGGTTTGGCAGTTGTTTGATCAGCCATTGCCCTCCATCTGTTGCCAGAAAATATAGTTTTTTAAATTATAGACAGCTTACTCCTCTCACTGCTCGCTGTAAACTATTTCTCCAATTGCTGGTTTCACTCTTCTTTTAATTTCCGAATCACTTTCCTAGTTTTTCGATTTCAGACAAATCCCAATAGAATTGCTTAATAATGTATCCATAGTTGGTTTTAGAATTTGCTTGNTTAGCAAAAATATTTATTTTTTTTAATTTTTTATTGAATTTTTGAATCTGTTATTCANGAAANCTTCTTCTTTGAAGNAGATAATATCTATTCTTTTCTTTGTTGAATAATTTGTTTAGTATCCAGTCAGCTTATTCATTAAAGTAAGATTTTATGTCAATTTNGAGTGTATTGAATTTTCATGAAACCAATCATTGTCTTTGATCTTGGCGGAGTTTTGATTGACTGGAACCCGCGCNATCTTTACAGGAAGCTTTTCACTGACGAACCTCACATGGAGTTCTTTCTGCGTGAAGTGGTCTCCANTAAGTGGAATCACCAGATGGATGCAGGAAAATCCCAAGACGTNTCTGTNGAAGAACTCACTAGGGCATGCCCTCAATATCGCGATGCGATCATTGCCTGGATGACACGTTGGGATGAGATGCTTGGTGATGCTATTGAAACAATGCCAAAAGTTTTGCAGTATTTTTCCAGAAAAAGTTACGAGNTCCACGCAATCACAAACTGGTCCGCAGAAACTTTTCACTTTGCTGAGAAGAAATACGATTTTCTGAAGCTCTTCAAAACGATCACNGTTTCTGGGCATGAGAAAGTAGCCAAACCCAACCCCATAATTTTTGAAATATTTCTGGAACGACACAGGCTCAAAGCTAGCAATTGCATTTTTATCGACGATNCCCCCAGAAATATTGAATCCGCCTATTCAATGGGTTTCGAGACTATTCATTTTACTAACCCTACCGACTGCATACGAGAGCTTGAAGACAAGATTGGCGATCAAGGATTACTGCAATTTATCGAGGAAGAAGTCAATGTCCCCAGATCAGAAAATTCTNNGTCAGCAAATTCAGCAACAAAAACAAAATTTACGAAAAGCNGCTGACCTGAGCAGATCTTTCATTGAATTGAGCAGATCTCTGGAAGAGGANGTTGAAGAGATTATTGCTTTGGCAGCCAGGGGATCTAAGGTTATTCCGGAAGTAAATTTCAATGATATCCAAAAAGGAGAAATGTGCGCTGATTTGACTCAACTTGTTAAAAAAAGAGGCTGTGCAGTCATCCGACAAGTTTTTAAGTCAGATCNAGTCAATGAATGGAATGAANAGATCGTAGGNTATATCGAATCNAATCAGTACTATAACAANGANATTGAAAAACGAGGGCTGGATCANTACTTCAGTCAACTTACTTCCGGTCGACCACAAATTTTTGGTCTGTATTGGTCCAAACCTCAAATCGAAGCACGCCAGTCCCAAGAACTAGNGGTAGTAANAAGATGGTTGAATAGGCTCTGGGATCACAATCAATCTGGTAAGTCTGTCTTCAACCCAGATCGAGAATGTTCCTATGCCGATCGTTTACGTCGGCGCCAGCCGGGTGATAGCACTTTGGGACTTTCACCACATGTTGACGGGGGCTCGGTGGAGCGTTGGCTGGATGAGGGCTTCCAAAATGTATATCGACACGTCTACTCTGGGGAATGGCAAAGGTATGATCCCTTTGCTGCAGCTCATCGCACGGAGACAAAAGAGATTCCTTCTCCTGCCGTNTGCCAGATGTTCCGTACCTTTCAAGGGTGGACTGCCTTGACATCACANGGCCCNGGTGAAGGAACACTTCAACTCATTCCAATCGCCAGAGGAATGGCCTGGATTCTTCTCAGGGCATTGCAGAATGATGTCTCCGAAGACGATCTTTGTGGAGCAAAAGTTGGTAGGGCTCTCTCCATTCTTCCTGACTACCACCAAATGCTACTGAAAGCCTTGGTTCCCATTCCAAAGGTTCAGCCTGGTGACACTGTGTGGTGGCATCCAGACGTCATTCACGCTGTAGAAAATCATCATCAAGGAAATGGCTACAGCAATGTCATGTACATTGGTGCGGCTCCTGTTTGTGAAAAAAATCAAGTTTTCCTCCCCAAGCAAGCTGACGCNTTTCTAAAAGGGCGATCCTCTCCTGACTTTGCCCCAGAAGACTACGAAGTCGATTTTGTCGATAGAGCTCAATTGAGTGATTTNACTGAACTCGGTCGCCTGCAAATGGGACTAGNTTAATTTAGTCNAACTAATCCAATTCCTACAGTATTACAGTTATTGTTCACAGGTCCGCTCCTATCTCGAGATTTGAACATTTAAATTCTTGAAAAATATCTCTTAACTCAAGACCTCTACTTAATCGAAATCNACTTCGATTCAATGANTNCTATCATAATTTTTNCTTTAAAAACTCCTCCNTNTTTTTGAAAAAANTTTTAAAAGAATAGCTNGTTATNACGTCGGTTNTGAAAACAGTTCCGTAATTTCCTANTNTCACTTTTTATCAANAGAAAAATTATTTGACAAANGTAATCGATAATAGCATCNTTATTNTAAANCTCCAGTGAGGAGGCGAATTTTTTGAGGATTTAGATATGCAGCGCNATGAACAATTAAAGAAAATTACAGAAAAACCACTTGATGTNCTCATCATAGGGGGAGGAATCAACGGAGCGGTCTCCTTCGCAGCACTAGCAGGACAAGGCATCAGCGTTGGTCTGATTGATCGAAAGGACTTCGCCAGCGAGACAAGTATGCACTCCTCCAACCTAGTGTGGGGTGGCATAAAATATATGGAGAGNTACGAATTTGGTCTCGTTCGGAAACTTTGCATGTCTCGCAACCAGTTGATGAAGGCCTACCCNACTAATATAAGAGAACTACNCTTTTTCACCAACCTAGACCGAGGGTTCCGATTTCCCGCAATNATGCTCTANATGGGTGCATTTCTTTACTGGCTGATTGGTAATTGCTTCACACGCCCCCCCCGACTCTTGACNACCGGTAAAATTCGAGGTGAAGAACCTGTTGTAAGCANAGATAAAAGTATCGGGGGAATTGAGTACTCTGATGCCTACTTACCTGAAAATGATGCTCGCTTTGTATTCCAATTTATACGTGGTGCCATGGACAAAGGGGGCATAGCCCTAAATTATGTTGAATCTTTAGGAGGTGAACAGAATGCGGATTCAGGTTTTTGGANAGTCAAAGTTCGAGATCAAATCAGCGGTGATCATCATGAGATTCAAGCNAAAGTGCTTATAAACGCTTGTGGCCCTTTTGTCGACTTTCAGAATAAAGTCTTGGCTCAAAACACCAAGCATCAGCATGTATTTTCTAAAGGGATCCACCTGATCGTTAAGAGNTTAACGCCGCATGAACGAGTNCTGACTTTCTTTGCTGACGATGGCAGACTTTTCTTTGCCATTCCTATGGGACAGAGATCTGTCATTGGTACNACTGACACTCAAGTTTCCAAACCTGAGACACACGTTACATCNGAGGATCGATCTTTTGTCCTGAACAACATCAATAAGCGTGTTGAATTNGACGAACCTTTGACAGAATCCGACATTATTGCGGAGCGCTGTGGTGTTCGACCCCTTGTTATCAAACGTCAGCAAGATAAGACTATAACTGACTGGGTGAANATGTCACGGAAGCACGAAATAGATGTTGACACAATTCAGAAAACTATCAGTATCTTCGGTGGAAAGCTCACAGATTGCCTAAATATTGGTGAAGAGGTGGTCGAATTCGTGCGAGATTGTGGTGTAGATATTCAAGAAAATACTACAATTTGGTACGGTGAGCCCAACAAGAATGAACACGATCGATTCTTACAAAGAGCAGCTGAAATTAAACTGGATGATTCAACTCCTCTAAATGCCAGCGAACCAAGCTCAACCNGACTTTGGCGGCGCTATGGAAATAAAGCTTTCGATATTTTGCATCAGGTAGAAGCGAATCCAGAACTGAAGAAGGAATTGATTCCAGGCTCGGAGTGCTTGACTGTAGAAGCGCTCTACTCTAGAGACCATGAAATGGTTGTTCACTTGGAAGATTTTCTAAGAAGACGAACAAAGATTTCCATGATGATTTCCCAAAAGAACCTTGAGGAAAATCCTGCAACCAAGCAGGCCTGTCAGCTTCTCTTTGGTGATCATTTTCAAGANCGTTGGACTAGCTTTGTTGAATCTGCTCAAATTCAACAAAAAGCTNCGCTGAACTGACCCTAAAATTGTGAAAAAGTTAAATACNGCCCAACGGGACCAGCAACTCTATGCATCCAGGATTGCTTGGTATTACTACAAAGCTGGATGGACGCAAAATGAAATTGCCGAAAAGCTTGGTCTGAACCGTGCCCGCGTGATCAGTGTACTGAATGAAGCCAGATTGTCAGGTCGAGTTGCCATTCATGTTCACGGTGCTGATGCTCGATTGAGTGATTTGGANCATCAGCTCTGTGAAAANTGGCACCTCAAAGAAGCTCTTCTTGTTCCGGAGATTTCTCCTGAAAATATTAACGAAAACATTGGTCTGGCAGCAGCTCAGTATATGGAGCGCTTTCTAGACCATGAAAAGCAACTTATTGGACTTGGCTGGGGCTCTACGATCTCCTGGATGACAAGGAACATCACACATTCTACGCGGTCGGAGACTTCGTTTATCACTTTGTGTGGAGGTGTAACTACCTACCTGAGCACTCGCATTGCAGAAAGGTCTGTCGGCTCACTCCTTTCCGGATTTCGCTACCCTTTCTACATCATACCAGCACCACTTGTTGTCAATTCAAAAGAAATTCGGGACCTCCTTTTGGAAGAACTGGAGGTCCAGCGGGTTTTACAAATGGCCCTTACTGCAGATTTAAGCTTTGTTGGGATTGGCGCCCTTGAACCGAGCAACAGCTTCTCCCAATTTGGATACAGCAGTAAAGAAGATCTGGAATTATTGACAAGATTTGGGGCAGTAGGTGAAATTCATGGAGAGTATTTCGATGCCGAAGGACAGTCACTGAAACTCGAACAGCACGATCGACTGATTGCTACACGTCTCTCAGATTTGCGGAAAATGAAACAAGTCGTTGGTGTCGCTGGAGGAAATCGAAAACTGGAAGCACTGCGCGGTACCTTGAGAGGCAATTTGATATCTACTCTGATCACTGACGAACGCACAGCACAGGCGCTGCTTCAATAAATCCTTACCGCTTCTAAAAATTCAACTCCGACTCCCACCAGACATTTACGTTGTCACATTAGCCTTCTTCTTGCAGTAACCTTGGGAATTAACCTTTGTAACAAAACACCAAGAGATTCAACTTAGATCAGATTAGTTACTTAACTACAGGAGATTTTTTCTATGAACTTACTGTAAGGTGACAGACAAAAATTGCGTTAAAAGTTACTTAAGTCTTGTTTGGAAATAAAAACGATTTGAATCGTCAAACTTTGCGGAAAACGAAGATAGCGTAGAGGACAGAGACAAATGAAGTACCCCAAAGGGGTAATTTGGTAAGACCCAGCCAAAAGATGTGAATGAATCCGCTTCCAAATAGAGTGATAAAGAGGCGGTCACCACGAGTAGTATGCAAACCCAAAACGCCATAACGTGGTCCGCCTCCTGGTGATTTGTATTCCCAGATTGCCATGCAGGTCAATGCCACCACAATGAGGATAAAAAACAGTGCGGTCTGCCAAGTCCAAGCCATCCAGGAAGGAAACATCTTTATACCCTCCCTAAAGCAAAGCCCTTGGCTATATAATTCCGCACAAAATAGATCACAAAAGTTCCAGGGACGATCGTAAGGTCCCCGCTGCGGACAAAAGGCCTAGCTCATATCCTGCTGTGCTTACTGTGCGGGTCATTATCGCAGCAGTAGGTTTAGCATCTACCGCTGCCAATCTTTTCGCCAAGAGTAATTCCACCCATGAAAACATGAAGCAAAAGAAGGCGGCTACTCCAATCCCCGCTACAATCGCAAGAATGAAAATTTTAAAGAAAAATTGTGGAAACTAATAGCCATCAATGTATGCCGTTTCATCTAATTCTTTTGGCACAACAGACATAAATCCTTTAAGAATCCAGACCGCTAGAGGAATATTGAAAAGACAGTGTGACAAGGCAACTGCTATATGTGTATCGAACAGTCCAATCGCAGAGTATAACTGAAAAAATGGTAACGCGAACACAGCTGGTGGAGCCACCCGATTTGTGAGCAACCAAAAAAACAGATGCTTATCTCCAAGAAATCGATACCTGGAGAAGGCATAAGCTGCTGGCAAGGCAACATGCTAAACTGCTTGTATGACACGGGGGCATACAATGTAATTGAATCTAACTTTTGTCAATTTTTTTTTCTATTGATGAAATCTGTTGTCTTAGAATTTTTTTAAAGGAGAATTATTTGGACATATAGGCTGGAAAAAACACATTGATCAGCCAAAGATTTCATTAACTAACTACTCCTGAAATGGGAACAACTAGCGATGAATTCTTTGCTCCAGAAAAGATTTACTTTCTGTCGAAAGCCATTCTTGTTGGTCTTCAATTAATAAGTTCCATTCCTCCATTAAAAAAGAAGGGGAAGGTTCGTTACTGCAGGTTTGACGCATGAACCTGCAAAATTCCTTGAAGTGCAGTGCATCTCGCATAATGATGGTCTCATCTGATGTTAGTATGAATGAGTCACATCCTGTGCTTTTGTACGAACTGCCATTCCATTGACTTATCATTTGTCTGATAAACCTGCATTTTATGTTCCACTATTTGGAAAAATAATATGGCTGAAAAGCGAATGACCAAGCTGAACCCTCTAATAAAACCCCCAAATCCATTGGATCTAGAAAATGATGTCTTTATTCCTGAAGATGAAGAAAGCTTCCCGAGAGAGCAACAATTGGAACAGTTGAGGAAAGAGCCAAAGCGAACACTTCGGCTTGTCAAACGTTGGTTAAGGGAAAGCTAGGATGTTTGCAGGACCCAACTGGCAATTCTGGCTTCTGGTAATTTTCTTTTTACCAAGCAAGATACTCTTGTTTTGGTTCGCTCAATAAACTTCTCTACGCTTGAAATCCTCGCTCCAAAGCCGCAATTACCTGATCTAAATTCTTCTCACAGCCCACAGCTAGTCGTACCAAATATCTCGAAATTCGTAGTTCTTCGAGTTCTCGATCGCTGGCCCGATAATGGGCTAGCATTGCGTAAGGACAAATCATTGAGGTGTTTGAACCAAGACCCGGTGCCTTGTGAAGTGGTCGGAGGTCTGCGTCATAGAATCGGCGTATTCCATCAAGGTTATCATTCTGCAAAACAAAGCTGATGAGGCTGCCAGCTCCCTTTAACAACTTTTTTGCTAATTCATGACTGGAATGGGATGGTAACTGATTGAAACTTACAGAACGAACTTTTGGATGAACTTCTAGGAATTGAGCGACCTGAACTCCATTAGAATTAAATCGCTCCATCCGTTCAGGAAAATTCTCCATACAGTCAAATAGGGCCAGGACCTCCCATGGTGACATGAGGTTCTGCCATTCAGACTGAAAGGCTTTCAATTGTTCAGACCAATATCCATGACGAGTCAGCAAAACTCCTCCCCCATGTTGGTTGTTTCCACACAAGTATTTTGCCGTGCTGTGGATCACCATGTCAGCGCCCCATACCAGAGGTTGAGCATTAGTAGGTCCAGCTAGTGTGTTATCCACAATCACAGGGATCTCGTATTTTCTTGCTATCGCTTGAATTCTTGGAATGTCTGGTACTTCTCCGAGCGGATTAGTGATGCTCTCCGTGACAATTCCAGCAACTGATTTGTCTTTAAGCACCTCTTCTAATTGTTCCAGTTCATAAGTATTGAGAAAAATCGGCTCGCCGCTACTCCCCCTCCATTTATCAAACATCAATAGGGAGTAGGTGTCCGTGTACAGTAACCCTATAGCCACAAAGCGTTTAGGTTGCTTGCTTTGGCATCGCCTTCTTGCCAACTCCATCGCAGTTACGACTGCATTCATACCTGAAGGAAACATAAAACATTCTTTCGCCTCCTCCCACTCAATAAGTTGAGCACATATTTTTTGGGTAGCTTTTAAAGACGATGAAGTCGGTACCGCCACATTATTTTTCCAAGCATTTATGTTTCTGACTGAGAGCAAGGCTCCTCTTCGCTTTCGCAATTGGAAGAGACCCTCCATCAACTCATAGTGTTGGCCTAGGACAACCCCACCTGGTGTTCCCATTTTTTCTGTATCACCAACCCAAAACTCCTTTTCTTGCTTGATGGGCAATGGTGCAAAAGACTGTGTTGAATACCAGATAATCTGATCATGCTCGGCATGCTGGTCCTCATCAAACCATTCGTTTCGTTGATCAGCACCCGAATCAGGAATAATCCAGAGTCGTTGTTCCATCGAATCAGATCCAACAGATTTCCACTCGGTCAGCCAGGAGGGTAGCGGCTCTTTTATTTGCCAGGCAATCCGAAGTTTAGGCTCTTTTATTAGTAAGAAATCTATTAATTCACGCAGAGCGCCTTGGACTGAAACAAAAGCAAGGGCTCGAGCGACCTTGTACTTCTTTTGGAGATGTCGTTGCCACTCATACAAGACAGGCCGATCCACCATTCGGTAGTAACCCCAAATCAGACGACAGCGATTTTCTTCATAATCTATAACTGTTTGCAAATCTGGCATTTCAGCAGTAGTGCCATAGTTTTGACCACCAACTGGTACTAAAAAGCGCGAAGGTACAGGGTCTTGTGGAGCAGAGTTAGAAGAATCCGTTGTCATGTTAGGATTAATCTAGAGGATCAGCGCAGTTGACTACGCAACTCATCAAGGAATTGCCGATGTGATTCTCGTATTTTAAAAACCAGACGAACTTGTCTGATTGCCAATAACAAAAACAAGAGGATTAAGCATCCCATCAGGGAAAGTGACAGCAGAGGAGGAAAGCTCAACAGCCAATCGCTCAATGCATGAAAATGGCTCATGTAGCTAAAGGTTCGTTGTATTTAAATGAATGACATTCTGCTGAGCATCCAACTCAGCCCATTGTCCTAGCAAAATTGGATAATTGACTTCTCCATGCCCGTGAAGCAGGCCAATCGCCATTGGGAGATTCAAATCACCGAGAACGTCCAATAGAACTTCTCTGACTTGCTCTTTTGTACCACATTCTACGAATTCACCAAAAACAAAAGCCCGGACTTTCTCAAATTGACCGCTTTGCCGCATCTGAGTCAGCATGCGGTCCAAACGATAAGGCGCTTCGCAAACTTCCTCAAGAAAAAGAATTGAATTTGTTAAATCTACCTGGGCTCTGGTTCCCAAGGCAGAAAGGATTACAGAGAGGCAACCCCCACTGAGCTTTCCTTTCACAGATTCAGCATTTTGCAAGAATTGGACAGGAGTAGAGGGAGATTCCAATTTGAAAAGGGCGTTCTTGAGGGCTTCGCGGTTCTTACCTGCCTGTGGACCACCCACAAATTGTGGTGAAGCAAGCGTGGGCCCATGACAAACCAACCAATCCGTGTGGCGTTGGAGGTAATGAAGCAGTAGGGAGCAGTCGCTGAATCCAATTAGCCATTTGGGTTTGTCATGCCAGGAAGCCGGTTGAAGCAATGGTAGTACACGAGCAACTCCGTAGCCCCCTCGAATGCAGAAGACTGCTCGAACTTTCTCATCTTCAAGTTGTTGCTGAAATTCTGCAGCTCGATCTTGATCAGTACCTGCCAGATGCAAGTGAGAACGGGTAAGTTTAGGAGTNTAGGTCACTTGAAGGCCCCAATCTTCCTCTAGGATTTGAAAGGCTCGCTCTGCTAAGCGTNGCTGCTCCAACCTCAATTGTGAAGATGGTGCCACAACCGCGACGGCATCTCCTCGCTGAAGCGGGGGTGGACGTATCATCTCATGTTTTGTTTGTACCGCGAGCCATCACCAGTTTCCCAGAGCGGACCATTTCCTTGAGCCCCATAGTGTTGAAGAGTTTTTCCATAGCATCGATTTTCGAGGAAGATCCAGTTGACTCTACAATTAAAGATTGGTCCGTGATATCGACAATCTTGGCCCTAAATACATCAACAACCTGCAAGATCTCCGACCGCTTCTCTGGGCCAACCAACAATTTAAAGATTGCTAATTCGCGTTCAACCGATTGCTTGGGATCGTGATGACTAGCGTGAACAACATCCACTAACTTATTTAACTGTCGGAGAATCTGATCTAGTGTTTCAGGATCACCCTGAACAACAACCGTAATTCGAGAAAACTGATGATCTACAGCTGGTGAGACCACCAAAGAATCAATATTGTAGCCTCTTCTCGCAAAAGTTTGCGAGAGACGCATCAATACACCTGGTTTGTTGTTGACGTAAATACTAATTGTAAATTCTTCCATGTATTTTCTTNAAAGAGAGGCTGCGTTCAATCTGAAANTTTTGATNTCTAATATGATTCCAGTACACATAACGCTAATGTCCGAATGCCTCTCAGGTGCTTCCTACAGGCTTCTCGAGTTTACGGTCCTTCGGCTTCTCAATGAGCATGTCCTTCACGGCAGCTCCTGCTGGGATCATCGGGAAGACATTGTCTTCTTTTACAACCTCAGCGTGTATNATGCAGGGCCCATCATTGTAGGCAAGTGCCTTCTTCAAAATCTTAGTTACATCCCCGGCACGTCGAATTCTGAAACCNTTCACACCGTAGGACTCACCAAGTTTAACAAAATCTGGGTTTCCATCGAGTTCGCACCCACTCAGTCGCTGGTCAAAGAAAAGCTCTTGCCACTGACGAATCATTCCCAAGTAACGNTTATCAATTATTAAAATTTTAATCGGAACTCTCTGGAGCACTGCTGTGGAGAGTTCTGCCANCGTCATTTGGAAGCCACCATCNCCCACAACAGCTACTACTAGATCGTTTGGACACCCCAACTGAGCACCAATCGCAGCTGGGAATCCGTATCCCATTGTCCCAGCACCTCCNCTGGAGAGCCATTGGCGTTCCCGTGAGCTTTTGCAAAACTGAGCTGCCCACATCTGGTGCTGGCCGACATCAGTACTGATTATACCTCTGGATTCAGAGAGCCGATCCAGCTCATCCAGGACATATTGTGCTCGTAATCCACCCCGCTTNGGATACTTAAGTGGATACTTCTTTTTCCAAGAAGCAACTGATTTNAACCACGGGCCTGAATCTAATTTGTGGACATGCGGAATCAACTCCTGCAATACCAAGCGTGCATCTCCATTGATAGACACATCAGGCTGAATGATTTTTCCGAATTCAGCGGGATCAATATCAATATGAATCTTGCTAGCAGTTGGGCAGAATTCACTTACTTTCCCAGTAATGCGATCATCCCAGCGGGCTCCGATGGCCATAATCATGTCACAGCCAACAACCGCCTTGTTTGCGTAAGCGGTTCCATGCATGCCGAGCATACCGACAGATAATTCATGGGTTTCTGGAAAGGCACCTTTACCTAATAAAGTCGTTGTCACAGGTGCTTGAAGCTTTTCAGCCAATTCAAGAACTTCTTTAGCTGCACCAGCACCAACGGCCCCAGCCCCNACGTATAGAAGTGGGCGCCTNGATTCCATGATAATATCTGCAGCTCGAACAATATCGTCTGCATTGCCTTTCATCGAGACTTCNTACCCGGGNAGATCAATGTTTTCTGGAAAGCTTGATANGCATTCTGCTGAGACAACATCTTTTGGTAAATCAATCAATACTGGACCAGGTCTNCCNGTAGTTGCCAAGTGGAAGGCTTCCTTCACGACTTTCGGCAGTTCATTTACATCCTTCACTAGATAGCTGTGCTTCACAACAGGAATAGTCACACCAAAAATGTCAGCTTCNTGNAAAGCATCCTTNCCCAAGTTTGGCGTTATCGTCTGCCCTGTCAACACGATGAGCGGAATGGAATCCATCTGTGCAGTCAATAATCCGGTCACGGTATTGGTCGCCCCAGGGCCTGAAGTAACAAGCACTACCCCTGGCTTNCCCGTAGCGCGAGCATAGCCATCAGCCATGTGGGTTCCCCCCTGTTCGTGGCGCACCAAGACAAGTTCAAGCTCGGGAGCATCCAGTAAAGCATCAAAAATTGGCATACATGCTCCACCTGGATAGCCAAATATGTATTTGACACCCTCTCTCTTCAGAGCCTCTACAACAACTTGGGCACCATTCATTCTATTCTCCTTTAATTCAAAAATTGCAAATTGACTTNCATNAAGTACTGANCTCCTCGTAAGAGCACAAGCCAAAAGCCTACATTTATAAATTTATGGGCTTTNNAAAGCTNTCGAATGAATTTCATGACATTATTCATAGAAATTTTCTAACTTGATCTAGNCTTCTCAATAATTTNTTGCCAACTTTTATATTATTTACGAATTTTANATTTTTTGAATATATAATTTTTTNANAATTATTCTGTCTCAACAGATNAAATCTACCCAACTTTTTTATTTCAAGAGTTCTTTTCTCACACTTGAGACCATGATAACCTTCCATTTCACAAAAATTACAGTTACTGAACTTCCACATAACCATTTGCAATGGAATTAACTCCTGCNGAAAAACTACTGAANGAAGTCAATCTCAGCTTAACTCGCCAAAGGTTGGCCGTCCTTGAACTNTTTCTTAAGGAAGAACATCCGATGACACCTCATGAGGTGCGGGAAATACTCGATGATCAAGAGCACGTAGACCAGGTNACCATTTATCGAGTGCTTGAAGCACTGGTTAGAACACGAATACTGACTCAAGTTCCTTCCACAGATCGNAACAGCTACTTCTGCCTTGCAGAACGGTTACATGGTCTTCATGCCCATCTCTACTGTAACTTATGTCGTCGAATGCTTTGTGTAGAATCACCTGTATCTGCAGGGACTGAACGGGGAAAAGAACTACATGTTNTATTCAGCGGAACCTGTACCCGATGTGATCAGGAAGTTCCTNATGCTACCATCTGAATTCNTAAAAAGTCTAAGATGCAAGAGAACAAGTTGATGTCTCCTCAGTTGATTTAGACATCNATTCAACTTGAGCATTGTCTCACAGAACATCAATTTTCTCTGATTTTAAGGCCCTCACCATTCCCCAAAACACCTCTCTNACTCGGAATATTNATGAAAACTGACCAGAACCAGGTGTGGGGTAGCAACCTACAAAGCAGCCCAGCCGAAGAAAATGTGCTGTTTTGTGCTGGCCGTGATGTTCAGCCTTTGCCAATGGCNGATCTGGCTTTGCTGCCTTACGATCTATGGACCAATCGGGCCCATGCGATCATGTGGTTTGAAGAAGGAGTANTACCCAAAGACGTTCTGACAAAGATTCTTGGAGGACTGAACCAGCTTGAAGAGCAATTTCTGAAAGGAAATTTTNAGTTAGATCCAAAGCTAGAGGATGTGCATATCAACGTAGAGGCATTCTTGACCAAGCAGCAAGGAGTGAAAGTTGGCGGGTGGATGCATATCGGAAGAAGTCGCAATGATCAGGCAGCATGTGACACACGGCTTTACCTTCGCGATGCACTTCTACGANAGGCTAGAAATCTAGAAAAGTTGATTCAAANTCTTTTGACAGAGGCTTCAGAACATACTGAAACGGTGATGCCTGGGTTAACACATTATCAACCAGGCATGTTGACTTCATGGGGTCACTGGCTCTGTTCTCATGCACAAGCACTGTTGCGAGACCTGGAAAGAGTCAAATTTCTACTAGTNCCAATCAATCGAAACCCATTGGGAGCAGCTGCTTCTTTTGGTACNTCCTGGTGTCCAAATCGAACACGTACCACTGAATTGATGGCTTTCTCTGAACCAGAACTCAACACACTCGACTGTATCAGTGCTCGTGGTGAATTGGAAAGTCAGGTTTCCCANGGTTACTCGGCAATGATGAATCATCTTAGTCTACTTGCCCAAGACCTGATCTTTTTGAGTCATCCCTACATCAGTATGCTACGTCTGCCCGACGCATTCGNCACAGGCTCCTCCATCATGCCACAGAAGAAAAATCCTGATTTTGCAGAAGTCATCAAGGGGAAGACGGCACTTGCTCATGGACTCCTTCAATCTTTGTTAGGAGTACCCAAGGGGATGGTCAGTGGCTACAACCGAGATAGCCAGGTTTGTAAGTATCTCGTGATGGATGTTATCAGAGAATGTGAGCCNGCACCCGACATTCTCTCAGGAGTGATGTCTGAATTAGAAGTTCGTAAAGAGGTGATGCGGAATCGCTGCAACGAGGGATTCATGAACGCAGTCGATCTAGCTGACTCCCTTTCGAGGAATGAGGGCATCCCATTTCGAAAGTGCTACCATCTGCTAGCAAAGGCTGTNCGACTTTCTTCGCCCAGTGAAACTATCACAAAAGATGCAATTCAGTCTGTTCTGAATGATGAGAGCTTGGGGATTACTTTTTCTGATGAGGACTTTGCTGCACTACAAAGCCCGCTGACGGTGTTANCCCAGCGAGATCATCTCGGAAGCCCNGCCCCTGAAAGAGTGCATGAGCAGATAGAATTGATGCAATCCAGATTAGTAGAAGATTTGNTGGCAGTCAGGCTAGTGATGACCAACTGTGAAGAAGCTCAAACCATCTGCAAGAATTATCAGGCCTGAATTATCNNCGATAAAATTCAATTAAGTTCTCCACTACGTATTCCTGCATGTCAAGGGTCAATCCCGGATAAATCGGTAGGGCTAGCACTTCCTGTGCAGCACTGTCNGATTCNGGCAGGCTTCCAGGTCGATAACCAAGATCTGCAAAACATTCCTGTCGATGAAAAGGCACGGGATAGTAAATTTCGGTGGCTACTCCTCTCTCCTGAAGAAATTTTTTGAGATCTTTCCTCCGCTGCACGCGCACAGTGTACTGGTTGTAAATATGGTGATTTAGGAGATTGTCATCCTNATAGACAGCAGCAGGACAAACTACTTCTTCCAATTGCGCACTGCCAAGCAACTGATTATAGTGCGCAGCATTTTGACGACGTTGCTCATGCCAAATTTCGAGANNTTGTANTTTAATTCGCAATACACAGGCCTGAATCGGATCCATTCTGAAATTTCCACCGATCACCTTGTGATAATATTTCGGTTCTGCACCATGGACGCGCTTGATACGGAGTTGATGGTGTAATTCAGCATCGTTCGTAGTCACCATTCCACCGTCACCAACTCCCCCAAGGTTTTTGGAAGGGAAAAAGGACATACAACCCACGTCACTCATTTNTCCTGCTCTCCGCGCTTCACCATTCAATCGATACTCTGCTCCAATGGCTTGGGCAGCATCTTCGACAACAGCTATTCCAAATTGCTTGGCAACCGCAAGAANAGCTTGCATATCTGCGCACTGTCCAAAAAGATGAACCGGGATCACAGCCTTAACCTGCGCCAGTTCCTCNTCNGTATAATTCANTAACTTTTCTTCAAGATGTTTTGGACAGAGATTNAAGGTTGTNGGATCAATTTCAAGAAAAACAGGTTCTGCATTCAGACGCGACACNANACCTGCAGTTGCAAAAAAAGAAAAATCTGGGACCAGTACTTTATCTCCTTGACCAATATTGAGCGACATCAGAGCAAGCAGCAAAGCGTCTGTTCCCGAAGAGACACCTAAAGCATATTTGCAACCGCTGTATTCNGCCACAGCTTCTTCAAAACGCTCCAACTCAGGCCCCATGATGTAGCGAGTTGAGTCAATAACATCTGTGACTGCGGCAATTATTTCATCGCGTAAGTCCTCATGCTGAGGACGTAGATCAAGAAGAGGAATTTGCATCAATGCTCTTTGTGTATTGGGTGGACTTTTCACTGAAGTNTATAAGGAGGTTNNGGGATATGCTTGCAGAAAAAATTTCAGCGGCGGCGGAAGAAACTTNAATTCAATAAGTAGCTATGACACTNGAATTTGAAGTTTCATGAAGTCTTAGTTGGCTGATTTTCTTTCTTGANATTCAATCANTTNAATGAATCCCAGATAGCGTTGAGTTCNNGTACATTGAACTGGGCTGCCCTGTACCCGCAACTGTATNCNGNCTCCACTAGGANGCAGATAACAATGGTTCAGGGTAAATGACTTACCCTTCTCAATAGCTTGTTGCCATTGACTACGAACCTTCTCTTGGTCNTTCTCTGGCACATNTTCCAAATAAGCCTGAAAAAAATTCNTTGGGCCTGTTGAAGNATGGATTTGCAGAAGAGTGAAGAGGTGAGGTGAGCANAAGATTTGCCCTTCTTCCCATTGCCAATCACCCAAACGTGCCATTTGCTGGGCCTGTAATAATCGNTACTCACGTTCCTGAAGCTTCTGGAGCTCCTCCTGACGTTGAAGCGTCACGTTTTCAAGGACAACCTGACACCCTTCAATTCTACCGTCTTCTATGGGAGCAAGGGCAAAGCCATNTGCGACCACAATTTGCTCATCACGTAACTTCCATTCTTCTCGCTGAGCTCCAGAATTTTGAAGAACTCGCACAAAGAAGTGANGGAAATTTTCTTGAGAATACCTGTGGAGGAAAAGCGACATCGGCATTCTTTCAGGATGTAAATCTGGGTTTGCTTGTGCAAACAGCTTAGCAGCTTGGTGGTTCAGTTCAAGAATTCGTGACGACTCGTTAAGAATAANGCACGGAAGAGGTGAATTACGAAAGAGAGCTTGGTAACGTGAACNNGATTCTTCNAGAGAATAGCGGATTTCCAGCAGTTCTTCATTCTGCACTCGTAACTCTTCCTGATGAATCCTCAGTTCCTGNAGTAACTCCTGTGGGGTTGGNACTTCGCTTTGTTGCTCAGAAAANTCCANTAAAGTCTGATCTTCAGATTCCTGCCAATTTTTCTGCAAAAGTGAGTTGTTCCACTTTCGCATCTTATCCATTCTCTGCCCCAAGCGGGCGTTATCCANCTTCAATTGTTCAATCTCCAACAGCAACTCTTGCCNGNCCTTTANTTCATCCATNCTCTACTCCGAATCGAAAGATAATAACTAGTCTGGCAAGCGTTTAAAATAATTCAACTTTGAAGATTCAAAAAATTTAAATTTATTNAAAANATCAATTAGTTCTCCANAGNATCCCNAGTTTAGTACTATAGCCAACAGATCGAGCAGCAACTTTTCCTGTGGGATCGATAACGTAGTATGTTGGGAAAGCTCCAATATGATAATTCGCTGTCATCTCCTGATCGCCAAAAAGAACAGGATACCTAAGTTGATGTCTCTGCAAAAACACATCAACNTCTTCCAAACTTTGATAGGAGAGGGCAACCAACCAGATCAACAATTCTCCCTTTTCCTGCTGTGACTGCAGACCTTCCAAATTTCCGATACTGAAATGGCAAACCGTACACCACGGAGCAAAGAAATAGAGCAGAACCGTCTTTCCTTTTGCATCAGACAAACTGTATGTTTGTCCATCTCTGGCAAAAAGCCGAAATTGTGGGGCAAGTTCTTTCTCAGGTACAAGTTCAAGGGCCTGCCAAGTNGTCACTCCCCAAAAGATCAAGCCTGCCAATAGCAACGTTCGTAANCAACCGGCCATTCGGCCAGCCCAGGTTAACCAGNTTTTTTTGAGTTTCATCCCAACCCAAACCTTATGCAGTTAGTCACCAACCCGAAAATTCGTAATTTAGCTATTATTGCACATGTTGACCATGGCAAAACTACACTTGTAGATCAAATGTTTCGTCAAAGCGGATTGTTCCGTGAAAACCAAGAAATNCGTGACCGCCTAATGGACTCCATGGAACTGGAAAAGGAACGTGGAATCACCATTTCTGCCAAAAACTGCTCTATTGAATGGAAAGGCACCAAAATCAACATTCTTGATACCCCAGGACACGCAGATTTTGGAGGAGAAGTTGAACGCGCTCTGACAATGGTTGATGGGGCAATTTTGCTAGTCGATGCTTCTGAAGGGCCTCTGCCTCAAACCCGCTTTGTCTTGAAAAAAGCTCTCGAAAATCGAACACAAGTATTNGTTGTCATTAATAAAATTGATCGACAAGATGCCCGCCCAGATGAAGTTCTGANTGAAGTCTATGATTTATTTATTGATTTAGAAGCCGATGATGGGCAAATTGACTTCCCAGTGTTTTATGCCGTTGGACGCGAAGGTATTGCAAAAACCTCTTTGAACGCTGATTCAAATACTCTTGAACCTTTGTTAGATGGAGTCGTGGATCACATACCTGCTCCACGTTTCAAGGAAGACGCGCCTTTTCAGATGTTGGTCGCTGATCTGGGTTATTCCGAATTTNTGGGACGCCTCGCTGTAGGTCGGGTAATGAATGGGCAGGTANAACGTAATGAACCACTTGTCTGCCTCGGTGAGGAAGGTACCAAGGCCCTCCGGGCCACGAAGTTGCAGGTATATCGTGGAACTAGTATGGCAGAAGTCGGCGAAATTGAGGCCGGAGATATTCTGATTCTTGCTGGAGTGGAANACGTTCATATTGGCGACACGATCTGTCATGCAGATAGCCCCAAAGCTCTCCCGCGGCTAAGGATTGACGAGCCCACAGTATCAATGAGATTCTTCACAAACACCTCCCCACTTTCTGGGCAAGAAGGAAAGTTTGTTCAGTCNACAAAACTTCGAGAAAGATTACTTCGGGAAACTCTGAGGAATGTTTCCTTACAAGTAGAAGACACTGATGATGCGGAATGCTTCCTGGTGAAAGGGCGAGGCGAACTGCAAATGTCGATTTTGATCGAAACCATGCGCAGGGAGGGGTTCGAGCTTTCCGTAGGCCGCCCAGAAGTCATCTGTCGACGTGAAGGGGCNCAACTACTGGAACCCATCGANGAAGTCTACATTGATTGTGACGAAGATTTTCTTGGAATTGTTTCTGAAAAATTGTCGCTCCGCAAAGGGAGAATGGTAAATCTGGTCAATCATGGTACAGGTCGAATTCGTGCTCAGTTTCAAGTCCCCTCTCGGGGACTGATCGGATATCGGAATGAATTTCTAACTGATACTCGCGGCACTGGTATTCTCAACTCTATGCTCCTTGGCTATGAGNNCCATCGTGGAGCTTTACCAACTCGCCTGACAGGGTCTCTAGTTGCAGATCGAAGTGGAAAATCAGTGGCATATGCGCTATTTAACTTGGAACCTAGGGGCCGACTTTTTATCGGACCGGGTATCGAAGTTTATGAAGGGGTAATCATTGGGGAACACAATAGAAATAGCGATTTGAACGTTAACCCCTGTAAAGAGAAAAAACTGACCAATGTCCGTGCATCTGGGAAAGACGAAAACACTGTCTTGACTCCTGTTTTGCCGCTTACGCTGGAACAAGCCATTGAATTTATTGTTGATGACGAAGTTGTGGAAGTGACCCCTAAAAGTATTCGTCCTCGCAAAGCCANTCTCAACAATTCAGCTCGTCAAATTGCTGCTAAACGCATTACCCCCTGACGAATTTGTTCGACTTTCTTTTNTAATCTCTTACATTGCCACCNATGAGTATTTGCTCATCGGAGCTCTAANAATTGTAGCTGGNCCATCAATTTTTTCTCTGTGCTCTCCAATTTTGTCAGAGAATAGTTTCAGGCAACCTAAGACTGGAATCAGTCAAATCTGGCGCTGCTCTCCCTCAATCCCATGGCATTCCATGAGAACTACGCTGGTATGGCTTCGCAACGATCTTCGACTACATGATCACCTGCCCTTGCAATGTGCTCTCGAGAAGTCNGACCGACTACTGCTGATCTACTGNCTGCCAGATTCCTGGTTTCAACCTACCACTTACGGTTTCCCAAAGATNAGTAACNTTCGCTTAGAGTTCCTGTTCCAAAGCCTGGCCGATTTAAGAAAGCATGCCCAGGAACGAGGCGGAGAATTGATCTTTCGACAGGGCAATCCACCTAAGGTTATTGCAGAGTTGGCAGAGCACTATCAGGTTGACGGCGTCTTCGCCCACCGTGAACATGCACCTGAAGAAAAACGTGAAGAAGACAAGCTCCGTGANACACTGAAGGTCCCTTTACGACTCTATGACGGNAATAGTTTGNTGAAAGAAACTGAACTGCCTTTTTCTTTGGTTGACCTCCCAAAAGTTTTCAGTAATTTCCGCAAACAGGTAGAAAAANAAGTCCAAATCAGTCGTCCCATTGCAGTCCCGAAAATTCTTCCTGCACAACCACAAAACTGCCTACCAGGTATCATTCCAAANCTTGAAGACATGGGTTTTGAGCCTTTAATTCGGGATATTCGTAGTGTCTACAGATTTGCAGGAGGAGAGACTGCGGCATTGTCCCGTGTTCAACACTACTTATGGAAATCACATGCAATCAAGACCTATAAAAAGACACGCAATGGGATGCTGAAACCAGATGACTCTGCAAAACTTTCACCCTGGCTGGCTTTGGGTTGTCTATCTCCAAAGCATGTTTACCAAGAGGTCCGTCGATACGAAAATGATGTGATTGCCAACGATTCAACGTACTGGCTGATTTTCGAAATCTGGTGGCGAGAATTTTTCCGCTGGATCACAAGGCTGCACGGCGAGAACTTGTTCCGCTCTGGCGGTATACGCAACCAATCACCAAAAGTAGCTAATTGGGATAAATGTCTAGACGCTTGGTGCCAAGGTCAAACGGGAGTACCTTTTGTGGATGCGAATATGAGGAAGCTCAACGCTACTGGATACATGTCCAATCGAGGCAGACAAAACGTAGCTAGTTTTCTTGTTCGAGACCTACGACAGGATTGGCGCTTGGGTGCTGCCTACTTCGAAAGTCGCTTGATTGACTATGACGTTCACAGCAATTGGGGGAACTGGAACTATGTCGCTGGGGTTGGTAACGATCCAAGAGAAGATCGTTACTTTAATTTGGTAACCCAAACACTCCGGTATGATCCAAATGGAGAATTCATTATTCGTTGGGTCCCTGAATTGCGTGACGTACCACCAAAAGAAATTCCACACATAGTGCAATTCACCCGGCAGCAAAGAGAGAAGTATAGGTTGGGGGCTTACCCAGAGCCCATCGTATTTTCTTCAGCTTGGCGTCGTTAAATTGATACTGCAAATTTCTTCGAGCTTGTTGTGAACAAGGCAAATATGAAAAAATAATCGAATTAGTTAAAAGCCTAACTTTCTACCATATTTCTGACAGCTCACGATGTCTTTGCAGCTTCAACCACAGCCCACACCGCTTGATTGGCCAAGTGCTTTAGAGCACTTGCGCGAGGTGCTACCACGTTGGCAGCATCGCAATCAAAGTCCTATTCTCCAACTCTGCATTCCGCTTGCAGAAGCAAATCCTCTTGAGTGGCTTCAACATCAAGCGGGGGCTACACGTGTTTATTGGTCTGACCGAGAACACCAACTCCAACTGGCCGGATTGGGAGCAGCCTTGCAAATCCAAGGTCCCACCGATGAGGTGCTGGAGAAGATAGCTGGATGGCAAAAGCTTGTTCATCCCGACACTGCCTTCCTTGGTGGCATACCTTTTCATAGCTCACCCAGGGGGGCTCAGCAGTGTGGCAACTTTCAAAAAGCTGCCTTTGTGTTGCCCTTTCTAATGGTCCAACAAGACTCCAATGGCAGTTTTCTCTGGGTACATCTTGCTCAAGATATCGAAGGAGCCTCACCAATTCAGCAACTTTTCGACTTAA
This sequence comes from Deltaproteobacteria bacterium, assembly GCA_002684675.1. Classification (GTDB taxonomy): domain Bacteria; phylum SAR324; class SAR324; order SAR324; family NAC60-12; genus JCVI-SCAAA005. The sequence goes on along the minus strand of NYVT01000013.1, from coordinate 16,520 downwards.
TGGATCGTTTAAAGTTTTCCTCCAAACCACAGCTGTTTGACAGCCGTAGAATCAGTATTATTAAGAGGAACGAAACCCCCAATGAAGCTGACTGGATTCATTCGGTCAAAGCAGCCCTCAGTCAAATTCGAGCCAATGAATGCGAAAAAATCGTTTTGGCTCGCCAATCCCATTTTCAATTGAACACAAGCCCCGATCCATTTGATCTGCTGAATCAACTCCGCCAACAAGCACACCATGCCTATCACTTTGCATGGCAGGATGTCGAAGGACCGGCATTTTTAAGCATCACGCCTGAAAGATTCTTCCGAAGAAAGCGCCAAAATCTAGAAAGTGAAGCGCTGGCAGGCACCCGGCCAAGAGGACAGAACGCATATCATGATGAGCAGTTGACCCACGAGTTATTCCATGACACGAAAGAAGTTCGGGAACATCTTGTTGTTTTGCGCTTCATGGAAGAACGCTTCTCAAAACATTGTCGAGTTGTGGAAAGGCTCTCCCATCTTGAACCCCTCAGACTGAAGCATGTTCAACATTTACTCAGTCGCCTACAAGGGCGATTGCTGGATGACGTGACAGATGCTCAGCTTCTTTCATCGCTACATCCAACTCCTGCAGTATGTGGATTGCCTCAAGCAGTTTCCAGAACTCAAATCAACAACTTGGAATCATTTGACCGCGGCTGGTACGCAGGTCCTATTGGTTATTTCAGCAAACACCAAAGTGAGTTTGCTGTGGGTATTCGTTCCGGAGTATTGGAGGGAGATTCCCTGACAGTGTACACAGGTGCAGGCATTGTTGAGGGTTCTGATCCACACCGTGAATGGCAAGAGTTAGATCACAAACTCCGTAGTTGGGAAGTCCTACTCGGGAATCATGCATGAACCCCAATGAGTGTTTGAGTTATTGGTTGATTGAAGAGTTGGTGGCTCAGGGCATCACGCAATTCTGTATCTCACCTGGTTCTCGTTCTACCCCTCTGACAGTTGCTGCTGCTCGAAATCATCAAGCAAACACTCAAATTTTTCTGGATGAGCGGGCAGCCGCATATTTTGCGATAGGCTGGGCTCGTGCTACAGATCAAGCAGCTGTCCTGATTTGCACCTCAGGCACCGCTGGAGCCAACTTCTACCCGGCTATAATCGAAGCCAGTGTGGAACACATACCCTTGTTGGCAATTACTGCAGACCGACCACCTGAATTACAGCTAACCGGGGCAAACCAAACAGTTGATCAAAATCAACTGTTTGGTAGTCATATTCGCTGGTTTTATGATCCGAGTTGTCCTGATCCCACTTTACAAGAGAGTACCGTCAAATCATGGGCTGCTCAAGCAGCCTTGCGCAGTGCCTACCCAGATCCAGGTCCAGTTCATATCAACCTACCTTTCCGTGAACCTTTCCTTTCAGAAGAACATTCCAACCCTCCAAAAGTATCATCACCAAATTTTCAACTAGGTGTTCCACGCCAAAAACTAGCCAAAGATGATTTACAAGCGCTCCGTAAAATCCTTAAGGCAGACCGTGGATTGGTGACCCTTGGAGAACTGCCAGTGCGTGCTTATTCGTCAGTTGGGAACTTTGTAGAAAACCTGAACTGGCCAGTCTTTGCCGATACCACTTCTGGATTTCGTTTTGGAAATTTGACTCAACGAATTAATCTGGCTGACCAACTATTGCTTCAAGATCATTGGCGAAAGGCTGTACCGGAAGTTTGGATCCATCTTGGTAACCAATTCATCTCAAAACGCTGGCTACAATGGTGGAAAGATTGCCACTTGACCCGTAAGATTGTTGTTACGAATCACGCTGAGAGACAGGATCCGTCCCAACAACCACACTGGCGGCTGCAATTGGACTGGGAGGCACTTGAGGAGATTCTTCCAATCAGAGAAACAATTCCTACCTCAACTCATTGGCTGGAGCGATGGAAGCTGGGCTCTCAAGCATTGGAAGAGCAGGCAGCACAGTGGTGGGATAAAACTGAGAGGTTCGGAGAAGTATCTATTGTTCGAGAGTTGGTTCGTCAAATTCCAATAGAACATGCCCTTTTTGTAGGAAACAGCCTGCCAATTCGTGAAGTTGATATGCTTTCAGAAAACCGTAATACTCCTTTAAGAGTAACCGCTAATCGTGGAGCAAGCGGCATTGACGGTCAAATTGCAACGGCCTGTGGATGGGCCAAAGGTCATCAGCAACCAACCACAATTCTCTTAGGCGATCTTTCCGCAATACACGATCTAAATTCCCTACTGTTGATCCGTGAAAGCCCTGTTCCTGTAACCCTAATTATTCTGAACAATGATGGAGGAGGGATTTTCTCAATGCTACCTATCTCCAAGCAGAAAGATGTTTTTGAGCGTTTTTTTGTTACGCCGCATGGTTGTGAGTTTTCTAAAGTTGCGGCGATGTTTGATCTGGATTACTTTCAACCAGAAAACCGGGAACAGATCTACAAAAGTTTTCAAGAAGCATGGCATTCAAACAAGCCNTCTCTGATTGAAGTNAAGACTGATCGTGAACAAACAGCAGCCCAATTTCTGGCTTGGCAAGATCATGTTAAAAAACATGTCTGAGCCGGGAGTTTATCCAACANTACCTGCTCCAGACNCACCTGTCCCATTCCCAGCCCATGAAAGAACGACTTCATAAGAACGTAATCCTACTGGGCATGCCTGGTTCTGGAAAAAGTACTCTGGGGCAACTCCTTGCTGAAAATCTCGGGTGGCACCTAGTAGATACAGATCTGTTGATGGAAGCAATTTATGACCGCCCCCTTCAAGATATCTTTGATTTATTGGGATATGAAGGATTTTGCGTGGAAGAAGAGACGACTCTGCTCCAACTGGATGGAGAACGGCAGATCATCTCTACTGGAGGCAGTGCCGTTTACAGCGAATCTGCAATGTCACATTTGGGGAGTTTGGGGTTGAGAATCTTCTTGAACCTACCATTGGAGGACGTCCTCAGTAGGGTTAACAATTTTGAAAAAAGAGGGATCGTCTGTCGACCTGGGCAGGATCTGGCTGCTCTCTTCAAAGAGAGACACCCCCTCTATTTGCGACATGCTGATCAAGTCATTGAGACTGTGGGAATGTCTATTGAAAAACAGGTCCACCAACTGCAGCAACTTCTAAACTAAAAATTAACCTTCCTAACACGATTGCTTAGAATTTTTGAGTCGCGTGCACTCCCAGCCAATTCAAAACATAATCATCCCCATCATCCCAAACGAGTGAGATTCGATAGTTCACACCCAGGTTAAATCGCTCATACTGCTTCAGCCAACGTGTTCCTATATTCTGCTGATCCATATTTTGCCCATCGACTCGCTCAAAAGTAGCTCCGAAAATATGCTTCTCGAAATCATATTCCGCATCCGCGTAAAGTCCCAGAGAGGTTTCAACTTTGGAGTTGAGTGGCGTCTGGAAGAAATCAAGACCCACTTCATAAGATGTGTTTTCATCCTGCTGGCCACCACCCAGTCTTAGCTGGCCACCATCCCCAATACCACTCGGCCCATTGAAAAATTGGATACTTCCTCCGATGAGGTAATCTTCCTGATCAAGAATCATTTTCCCACCAACCATCCCCAATGTTGCTGAAGATTCAGGAAGTTTGTACCTACCAACACTTACAGCTAAATGGGACTTTCCATCGTCAAACTCTTCGGCTGTTTCCACTAGTAGCATCTCTTCTGTGGAATTTAGATAAATTGATGAGCTTCCCGAAGACATTTTTCCGAAATTTCCAAGACTGATTTGCTTGTATGCTAAAGATAAATTTCGTTGTTCATTAAGTTTAAAATCCACACTTGTTGAAACTAGCCCACCCGTCACATCTACATCATCCACCTTTCCATAAATCACCTCTTCAAGACTCAGAGACATTCTTCCGTTTTCATCTTCAATTTCGCTCAGCGCCCCGTTATTATTCGTTTGCACCGCTAAAGAAGGTACTGCCACACGACTATTTTTCAAATCCAGAACTGGCAAATCTGCCCAAACAACTGTAGCAAAAAATCCAGGGAAAATACTAAGTAAAGCACTAGCAAAAAATCTAGAAGCAAAGCTCATTTTTATTCCTATGATTAGGTGGCGGTTAGATCCAGGGGATTTGTTCTTTATGTCGCATTGGCAGTAAAAAATTTACATTCTAGAAATACCATAGTGTCATTTTCAGAAAAATTCCCTCAAAAGTTGTGCTAATTCTGGCTTTTAGTCTGCTAATTAGGTGTGGAATCAAATTTATGGTGAAAGATCACCTCATTGAATCAAATTTAAAATTCAGCAAATCTTAATCAAAATCTAACATCTCACTAGTGTTCTCTAATGCTCATCACTTAACTTTCTTGGAGTGTTTGGTGAGCACAAAATTTCAACCGACGGTCAATCCTGAGCAGCTTCTTAATCTTTCTATTCGCCTTGGAGCACCTAAAAAGCTGCAAGTGATGCTATCTTGCTTACAGCATGTTGATTTTAAGGGTGAATTGAAACTACCTGTGACCAAGACCGCAGCTGAACTGGATTGTTCCCGTGAATATGTATCCAGAGTACTTTCCGAGTTGGTCAAACAAGGTATCTCAACAGACCTTGCTCCTGCTGTTCATCCAGGTCCCCGAGGTTTGCGTTTTCAGTTGGCTGAAGGGCTGATCACCTCTTCTAATTATCCTTCTTAAACTTTCTCCATTCCATCATCTCTAACGGACAATTTTCCGCAGGAACAAACTCCTTATAAAATATCCGCCTTGAAATATAATCTTTCATGAAGCACATTTCCGTCCGGTTTGCATCCCATCTTGGGAAGCATTGGCTTTAGCCTTATGGGCCAACCTCCGCTGAGAGATTTACATGAGAATAACAAAACGAATTGGCGCTCTGATGGGTGCAATGCTGATAGGAAGTGTGCTGCAGGCAGCAGATCGGCTGACTCTATACTGTAGCCCACAAATCGAATGGTGTGAGTTAATGGTCAACACCTTCGAAAAACAGACGGGCATTCGTGTGTCCATGACCCGCAAGAGTTCTGGCGAAACTCTCGCTCAAATCAAAGCAGAAAAGTCCAACCCAAAAGGAGATGTCTGGTGGGGTGGAACCGGTGATCCCCATTTGCAGGCCGCTGAAGAGGGTCTGACTGAGGTCTACAATTCTTCAATGAATTCACAACTTCAGGATTGGGCTCTATCTCCTCACAAAGCCACCGGAGGGCGTACGGTTGGGATCTACATGGGCGGACTCGGATACGGATATAACAAAGAATTGCTAGCGAGTAAAGGTCTCCCTGCACCAAAATGCTGGAAAGATCTGTTAAATCCTGCTTTTAAGAACGAAGTACAGATCGCCAACCCAAACACTTCCGGAACCTCTTACACTACACTGGCAACTATGGTGCAGTTGTTTGGAGAAGATGGTGGCTTTGACTTCATGAAGCAACTACATCAGAACGTTAGCCAATACACCAAGTCTGGTTCTGCTCCAATCAAGGCAGCTGCAATTGGTGAAACTACTGTTGGGATTGTTTTCATGCACGATGCTGTAACCCAAGCAGTCAAGGGAATGCCCATTCAGACAGTCGCTCCCTGCGAAGGAACAGGCTACGAAATTGGTTCGATGAGCATCATCAAAGGTGCTCGCAACATGGACAGCGCAAAGAAATTCTATGATTTTGCGCTGAATGCGGATATACAGAGCATGGCTGCAAGTGTTGGAGCCTACCAGGTTCCCTCCAACAAAAGTGCTAAAGTACCTAAAGAAGCCCCAGATCTGGATAGTGTAAAGGTCATTGATTACGACCACGCGAAGTACGGTTCAAAGGACGTAAGAACCCGCCTACTCTCAAAGTGGGATAACGAAGTCTCGACCTTGCCTCGGTGAATTCACTATCTCTTGGCCTCTCCCGTCGCATTCAACACGGAGAGGCCACTCCAGATCTTTTTCGTAGAACTCTTCTACTTTGGCTTGTCGTTGGTTGGTTTGGTGCCTTGGTACTTCCCTGGTATCAGGTCTATGACGGCTTTTGGAGTTTCATCTGGATTGAAGATGGATGGCCACTAGATGGGGAATACGCCCCGGGCATCTTGCAGATCTTTATGCAAGATCACTTGTGGCTGCTACCTCTGCTGATCTGCATCGGACTACCGATTATTTGTTTAGTTTGGAAGCGCGATGACCCTAGGCTTGCCAATCTTCTGATGGGATGTGGGGGTCTTGGCCTGTGTTGGATCCTGTTGCAGGGCTTTGTCATTGGGTTGCGGGGTTGGAATAGCGAGGCTCTCCACTTCTTACTAGGCAGTCCTGGTCCGTCACAGGAGGGGATGGGCTACGGAGCTCTGCTAGTTGCTAGTTGCCTGCTTTTCCTATTTACACAAGGCTGGAGCTTGCGTGGTGGAATACAAGGAGACGGTTTTGTCACTGGCTCAATCGGCCTGAACGTTCTGCTGGTACTGCTTTTCATCTTCTATCCCGTTGTCAAAATTCTGTTCAGTGCCTTACTGAATGAAGATGGTGCGCTCGCTCCTGTTCTGTTTTTAGAAAAACTTGCTTCCTCTAGAATCTGGCAGCTTAGTTGTCTAAATAGCTCGCTCAATTGTGGAGTTGCCTGGAACTCACTCTACTTGGCAATCTTAGTTGGTGTGACGACCACTCTTCTAGGACTCGCCTTTGCTCTGCTTGTGACCCGGACTTCTATTCGAGGCAAACAAACCCTTCGTGCTATCACTCTGCTACCAATCATAACACCACCATTTGTAATTGGGTTAGCAGTTATCCTTTTGTTCGGCCGCTCTGGAGTTGTAAACAATTTTCTGGAGTGGGCCTTTGGCGTTCCCCCCACCCGTTGGATCTATGGTCTTCCAGGTGTTTGGTTTGCCCAAACCATGGCCTTCACTCCGATTGCTTTCCTAGTGTTGATTGGTGTCGTTGAAGGTGTCAGTCCTTCAATGGAAGAAGCCGCACAAACTCTTCGTGCTAACCGATGGCAAACCTTTCAATCCGTCACTTGGCCACTGATGAGGCCAGGTTTAGCCAATGCTTTTTTATTAGGCTTCATTGAAAGTCTAGCGGACTTTGGGAATCCGCTTGTATTGGGTGGAAATTTTGATGTTCTCTCTACCCAGATCTTCTTTGCTATTGCTGGAGCACAAGCAGATCAGGGGATGGCGGCCGTATTGGCTCTAGTACTGTTGGGATTCACGCTCACGGCCTTTTGGATTCAACGTCGATGGCTGGGCCAGCGTTCTTATGTCAGTGTTACTGGCAAAGGCGATGCGGGGATACCAGTTCGATTACCACAGCGGGTACGTACCGCAATAGCTTTCGTCTGTGTCCCTTTTGGGGTCTTAACTCTTACCTTATACGGAATGATTCTCTTCGGAGGTTTTGTTGAGACGTGGGGTTACAAGCACAATTTCACATTCAAACACTACATCGATGCTTTCGCCCTAGGTTGGTCCGATGAATTTGGCCTGATGTGGGAGGGTTCTGCCTGGAATTCTTTTTGGACGACCCTACAAATCTCTGCGATCTCAGCACCACTGACTGCTGGATTGGGTTTACTTACGGCCTGGTTGCTTGTTCGTCAGCGTTTCGCAGGGAAAGACGTTTTCGAATTCATCACGATGCTAAGCTTCGCGATTCCTGGAACGATTATCGGGATCGGCTATATCCTTGCTTTTAACGTTCCTCCAATTGAAATAACAGGCACAGGGATCATTCTTATCGTTTGCTTCTTATTCCGTAACATGCCCACAGGCATAAGAGCTGGAGTTGCTGCGATGGCTCAGTTGGATCCAAGTCTTGATGAAGCATCCCTAACGCTTGGTGCACCTTCCAGCACAACCCTTAGGAAAATTCTGCTTCCCCTATTGCGCCCAGCCTTGTTGGCTGCTTTGGTTTTTAGCTTTGTAAGAGCGATGACTGCAATTAGTGCCGTGATTTTCCTCGTCAGTGCAGACTATGATATGGCGACCTCGTATATTCTTGGACGTGTTGAAAACGCAGACTACGGCTTGGCCATTGCCTACAGTTCTATACTAATTGTCGTCATGTTGATTGCCATTGGTGGCATCCAGTGGGTAGTTGGACAACGTCAACTGGGCCGACGAGGTTCGAGCCCAATTTCCTGGAGTGGCAACTGATGAACAATAAAGCGCACACTGCGGTCGAATTTATCAATGTTACCAAGGCTTTTGGAAACGTCAAAGCAGTCCGCGATGTCAGCTTTCAAATTCAATCTGGAGAGTTAGTTACACTCCTTGGCCCATCGGGTTGTGGAAAGACGACTACCTTGCGTTTGATTGCGGGCTTGGAAATGGCCACCGAAGGCCAGATCGTGATTGGGAGTCGTGATGTGACACAGTTGCCGGCAACAGATCGAGATGTGAGCATGGTCTTTCAGTCGTACGCTCTTTTTCCCCATATGACTGTGCTACAAAACGTGAGTTATGGGCTGACAATGTCTCGCCTCTCAAAGGAGATGGTAGAAGAACAGGCGCTGAATGGTTTGAAACTCGTAGGGCTGACTGGATTTGAAAAACGTCTGCCTAGTGAGCTTTCTGGGGGACAGCAGCAGCGAGTCGCCGTGGCAAGAGCACTCGTTTTAGAACCTGAAGTGCTGCTTTTCGATGAACCTCTTTCGAATTTAGATGCAAAACTGAGACGGCGAGTACGTGAAGAAATTCGCGATTTACAGCAACAATTGCAACTGACAGTGGTCTATGTGACTCATGATCAAGAAGAAGCTCTAGCAGTCTCTGATCGGATCATCGTGATGCAAGAGGCTGTCATTGCCCAACAGGGTTCCCCGAGGGAACTCTATGAAAACCCAAAAACCCGTTTTGTTGCTGATTTCATTGGAGATGCAAATTTGGTCAATGGACAGTTGGTTTCTAGTGAAGGTGAGATGGGCAAACTGCAACTAGATGAATTGACGATCCAACTACCTCATTTGAATCTACCCTTCGGTGAGGTGACAGTGGCTGTTCGTCCGGAGGCAATCATGCTTGATCCGACAACAGAAGCAACTGGGATTCCAGGAACTGTTCACAAAGCTGTGTATCTGGGAAGCCACCTTGAATATGAGATCAAAAGCGCAGTGGGGGAGCTCTTTGTGATTGATCCACTTGGTAAAGAAATTATTGAAGAGGGACACCCTGTTCGGCTAAAGATTCGTGAACGTGGGGTCAACCTGGTACATGACTAAACAGATTTGGTTTAATCCGTTGGTAGTGTGACTCGATATGCTTTATCGTTGACTGGATCATAGGCAACTGCTGCGCCGCTGGAGACACTCATTCCTGTGATGGCAGAAATCGTCACCTGGTGAGTAACCAGCAATACAGGATCGCTATCTGTGGCCAGTTCCTTTAAAAACCTCTGAAGAGAAGCCAGGGTAGTTTCTCGCGGAACGATGCCTTGGAAAAAAGAATTCAGACTAGACAATTCTTGAACTTTCCCCATGTTGATCAGGCGAGCTGTTTCCAGGCAACGGCACCACTGGCTAGAGTATACTCCTTCAAACCTCAAATCCACATTCCGGAAGGCATTGCCAATCTGGCGGGATTGTTCTTGNCCAACTTCATCCAAAACACGCTGTGTACTGCAATCTCCGATTTGAAAGTTGCTTGGGTCTCCNAAACCTGGCGCTAAAGCATGGCGAAGCATCAGCACACTGCCAAATGGTTTCTCAGCGTATTCCTTCAGGGACATTGCTTGCGTGCCATCAAAGACTACTGTCCAAAACATCCCCACGAGGAANAGCCAACTCCATTTCATCGATTCTCCAAGAAAGGTTTTGTATTCTTAGTATTCATCTTGATTTGCTCGCTAATTTTGCGACAACTACAATGAATTAATTTAGCATCACTGTATTTATTGTTTACAGTCTGATGCGGATCTCATTTGAAAGCCAAGTAGAATAAGNACTAAATAGGTNAACTATCATGGAAGCNATCCACGCAATTGGCATTGATGTGATTTTGCTACTGATCCTAGGTATTGGGCTCGGACAAAATTTATCGATCAAGCTATTGGGGATTCTGCTTCTGATGTTCTATCTTGTCAACGATGGTTTTGAAACTGCCGGATTTGATATTGCTTTACTGCTAGCTGTAGGGATTGGACTCGCACCTAACTGGGCGTTTAAGATCATCGGCTTTACGTTTCTCTGGTTCTATCTCACTGAGATACAAGCGCCGATTTGGTGGCTCCTCCCCTTGATTCTATTGACGAACATGGTCAACCGCATTATCTTCAANGTTGGTATAAACTGGCAAAAAACCTGACTAAAATACTATCTTAGTTAGCCCTTGTGACCTGAAAGTCGCATAGNTTGACGATTGCTTCTATGCCNTATCTAATCTGGAAACTAGGTTAACAGACCATCTCTAAGATTTCTATTCCCAAAGCTGCTTCCAGCGGCTCTTCACGCTTAAAATTATTCTTTTTTGAAACAGAAACCGGTGTGTCGAACTCATGAGTTGGATGCTCCAACTGTTTTTGATAAGTTTCCCGCATCTCTTTCCAAGCTCCAAATATTATTTTGGGTTTCGGTATATCATCAGCAACCAATTTGTGCAGTTTTGGCAGATTTTAACAAGGAACTTCAGCAAACATATAGCTTTCTAGATAATAATATTAAAATGATACAGAAAATGATTGCCCTTTAACTCTGTTCAGAGTGCTTTTCTCTTCCAACACTTTGAGAGAATTATTAAATGCCCGCTCACTTTAGTAAGTTAGGTCACCCACGGCAACTCAGGAAAAAGTTCAAAACTCTAATTCCTCCCCATATCTTTTCCCTTCGACTGCTCCAGGCCACTCAAATTTAGACCACTACAGTAAAATTAAACTTAAGAAACATAATCTCACTTTTGTGACACTTTACCTATATACCCTAAATTTAGAGCCTGATGAATTACCTTGCAGCAGCTATCGATTGCACAACCACCTAAATTCTTGATTCATGCTTAGATTTAAGAGACTTTAAGCTTGCTGAAGTTGCAGAATGGCATTCTGGAGTATCTTCCTTGGTATTTCTGGCATCTGTTGATCTCCCCCCACTTAAAGAATTGAGCAAAGAAAACCAATGTCTAACAATAAATATCCTGAATTCGTTCCGATAGAACCGAATTGGAATCCAAACACCATTACAGTTCAAGCGGGCCGTCCCGCACGAGTCGCTGGCGCTCCCATGAACACGCCCATTACTCTCTCTTCTACCTATGTTCACACTACTGACTTTGGGTAAGGTCGAGATGGTAACCAGAGTTGGGGAGCACTTGAGGAAGCTCTCGGTAAACTGGAAGGTGGAATCGCTACCACATTTTCATCCGGGCTCGCAGCCGCAACCGCTATTACTGATCTTATTGTTCCAGGTGGCACTTTGTTGGTACCGACTGGTGCGTACTACGGCGTGAAGAACATTTTCGCACACTTTGAGATGCACAAACGCCTAATCGTACGCCTCATCGACGTTGGAAATACTGACGACACAATCGCAGCACTCAAAGGTGCAGACGCAGTATGGATAGAATCCGTCACCAATCCAACCTTAGTCGTTGCTGACATATCTGCCATCGTCAACGAAGCGAAAAAGCTGAATATCCTCACAATTGTCGATTCCACTTTCGCTACGCCACTTCGTCAACGTCCGCTGGATTTTGGTGCGGACATCGTCCTGCAATCTGTGACAAAATTTCTTGGCGGACATTCTGATCTCCTGCTCGGAGCAGTCATCTGTAAATCAAACGCACACGCTAAGTTCATGGTGAAACATCGACACGACTTCGGGGCAATCCCCGGAGGATTGGATGCTTTTCTTGCGTTGCGTGGTCTGCGAACCCTTGCNGTGCGTCTTGATCGCTCTGAAACTAATGCCCTAGAGCCAGCAAAACGATTGAGAGACCATCCCAAAATCAAGAAAGTCAATTTTCCAGCTTTGCCAGGTGATTCCCAGCATGAGAAGGCGACCAGAGTCCTTCCAACCGGTTGTGGCGGGATGCTTTCCTTCGAAATTGATACTACGCCTGAGAGAGTAGACCAAATTCTTCAATCGCTCAAAGTCATTAGTCACTCAACAAGTTTGGGGGGAGTAGAGAGTCTCATCGAACGCCGATCTCGTTACGAAGCAGAACGTGAAGCAGAAGTGCCCATGACGCTTTGTCGATTTTCGGTGGGGATTGAAAACGTTGAAGATTTGTGGAGTGATCTTGTGTCTGCAATTTCTGGGGTCCTGGGTTAGCCCAAACTAACTTTCAAATTCCCCTAAATTAATGACTCCTTGATAAAACAATTCCACTGGTAAGAGGTAATTGCAGGTAGAGATTTCACCAGATTTTACCCGGTAGTTTCGCAATTATGTGTGAAAAATTCGGTTCGGCACATACAGCGTCATTGATCCAAATTTCATCCACACTTCTTTGCCGCTCCTTGCCCAAATACAACTTAAGGAATAACTGATAAGGCTAGCGGAGTAACAACTGGTTAAACGCTCAATTGATCTACCTAGCATCTAACCAGTCTGATCCAGGTTGTGCCAAAACAGACTCCGCAAATATAGCTCACTCTTAGCTTCANTTACCGCCTAATTTTCATTGAGTTAGTACCATCCTTCCGNNTNAGAATGCATTCGGATGTATNCACTTTGGAAGTACTAGATAGGAATGACTGACTTGAGCTCTGTAAGCCTGCCCAGAGCTGCTGCCACCTAACCAGCTTGGTAGACGCAACCAACTTTGNNTAACAAATTTTGGGTCCAANCTCANGTAACCTGTAGNACCTGAGTTTGTGANCAGACTGNCNTTTNTACGGAAATGATTCAGAAGGTGGGACTTGCGTTGNCGCTCGATGTTGCGNANAAGATTNTCAACTGAGGCTGTTTGCTTNACTGACATAATAAACTCCATGTTTTGAGTAAGCATCCTGCTTATGATGGATTCGCTGAATCCAGTNTCATGANGTTGTTGATNAGGAATGATCTCNCCAACCTTTATGTGACATTAATATTACATTTAATTTATATATAATGTCAATAAAAAANTTATTATTTTTATGAANAAATTTTAAAATNNTGATTTTATTTATTTAAATTNTATATNTTAATATANATTTNATNTNTTTAACAGTTAAANATTTAATCCGGATTAAATANTTNAGAAACCAATCCTAGCTTTTGAGGTGACTTGAGAAAAACCAAAGTTTGAAGAGGAATTACAGATCTCATTNACAGCCAATCGAGGTTNTTTGGCAATAAATTTTGCTTTTTTNCACGTCGGGGCTTGCCAATCANGCACAGNGCAATGAGATTNNTGCGGAGCTTTGTCAGCCAATANCCTTTAACTTTTTTGAAGAACCGCNATCTTTGGATTCGATTGGTTCTTGGTATCCTGACTTAAGNAATGAGCATGCAGCACGTTGAGTTGAAATCCTTTGGGCTCCCCNGGGAGGTCTGCAAAATGGTCGATGGACCAGAACTNGGTTCACCCTCAGCAGATGAGGTCAATCTTCGAATCGAAGCAGCGCCCATCAACCCNGNAGAAATTCTGATCATGGAGGGGAAATACGCTTCTAAACCGCNCCTACCTGCTAGGCTTGGCATAGAGGGAGTAGGAACCATCACGGCGCTCGGGGATGGTGTCCAAGGCTTTGCTNTGGGAGATCNTGTGATGAGCATGGGTAGGGCAAATTGGGCCCAAGAGATTAAAGTACNAGCATCCACTTTGATCAAAGTATCAACTGAAGCAGACTGACTTCAAATTGGGATGCTCAAGGTCAACCCAGCTACCGCTAAATTCATGCTGGATCGCTACGTTGATCTCAAACCTGGTGATTGGGTCGTCCAAAACGCCGGAAATTCANNGNTCGGTCGATACTTGATTCAATTGGCAAAAGCCAANGGAGTNCACTCCATCAACATTGTTCGTCGTGAGGGACTAGAACAAGAGTTAACCGAAATAGGTGCGGACTTGGTGATGGTTGAGGGAGAAGATCTTCCAGAAAAAGTCAGGGCGGAGCTAGGAGATGCCAATATTCCCTTGGCGATTGATGCAGTCGCAGGAAAAGCAACTCTCAACCTTGGAGGCATTTTGAATTTTGAATGAGGAAGGAACTGTCGTCAATTATGNGCTACTGAGCGGGGAACCGTGTCAATTGACTGCGAACATGGTGGTTTTCAAAGGAATCACACTGACTGNTTTCCGGCTTGCCAAAACCTTGGGGGNGATGACTGCAGAAGCGAAGCAGCAGCTATATGGTGAACTGGAGAGCCTGGTCNCATCAGGAAAAATTTCAACGCCGGTTGAAGCAACCNATCATTTGGNCCAGCTGGAAGAGGCTCTTCGTCATGCCTANCGTGGCGGTCGCAGTGGTAAGATTCTCTTGACTCNCAATGGTTGAACTCAAATTCCATCTCCAGGNGAGAGTTGAATCTCCCCAAATAGACGTGATCTAATCCATCCAACTCGGGTATNTGCAGCAANCGGAAAGGATGGCCACTCAATTGGAATAGCCTAACCAGTTCCTCCCTACCAAGCCTGAGGGTACTCGTGTTGACCAAAGGGTGGCACAAAAGGTACTGCTCCTTCCACAAATCCTCATCAATTAGAACCTCGACTTCACAATCTGTGTCATGGAGTACTCCCAACAAAGAGACGGATCCTGGCTCTACTCCCAAATACTTTAGTAAGCGATCTGAAGAGCAGAAACTCAAGCNCCCATAACCTATCACCTCAGATACCTTCTTCAGATCAANNCGTTTGTCCTGCTNCACTGTCAGCAAAATATGGTGCTTCCCTTTCTTGTCACGAACGAAGAGATTCTTGGTTTTTCCACCAGAAATTGCTGGTGANAATTTCTTTGACTCCTCTACCGTATAGACCGCTGGATGATCAAATTTTTNATATGAAATCTGATGTTCATCCAAGAAATGATAAAGTTCTGAAGGAGTCATCGGATCCCGTCGAATGCAATGATTGCTCAGTTAGATTGATGCCCAAACTGCACACAAGATGGTTGAAGCTTGAGCTGTTGGTTATCTGTTTGGTTCAACATTCCAGNTTGTTGGTCAACGGCAAAGGAGAGAATATTTCCTGACACCTGATGGGCCACCACCAGCCATTGCCCATCTGGNTGGATTGAAAAGTTNCTAGGAGATTGACCACCTGTGGGGACATGCCCAATCAGTTCTAGCTTTTCATCTNGAATTATCCGATAACAACAGAAGCTATCATGCCCTCGATTGGTGCCGTACAAGAATTTGCCACTCGGATGAACATGAATGTCTGCCGTAGTGCTCTCGTCCAAAAAATCACTTGGTAGAGTGTCGATCTTCTGAACATATTCCTTCTCAGGCAGGCCGTCTTCCCCAACAGGAAACACAAGAATCGTATTCCCCAGTTCGTTNATCAGATACATACTCTTGTTTGAATTACTGAACGTNAANTGACGAGGTCCTGAACCAGCTGGCAGTGTTAGACAACGATCTTTGAGCAGAGNCAGTTTTCCCTGAGGATTGATTTGATAAACCATTAATTGGTNTGTACCCAAATCATTAACTAGTAGATGACGACCGTCTGGAGTCAGGTGAGCCATGTGTNCGTGAGGTCCCTCCTGACGTTTCAGATTGACTGAGCTTCCTTGATGCTGATGAAAATCGCTTGGTTCCGAGAGGCTTCCATCNTTCAAAATTTGATAAGCGCTGAAACTTCCACCCGAGTAGTTCGCAACGAACAATGCGTCTTCCGAAGTAGANAAGCTCAGGTGACAAGGGTGNTCCCCATTGGTTGGCTGGTTGTTCAAAGNTACTAAGTTTCGACCTTCTTCAGAAATNTCGAAACCCACTACTCCCCCACCGGAAATACCNTGGTATTCTGCAACTTCAATCACAGCATAAAGANGCTGCAAATCCTTGGTGACAATTAGAAAAGATGGATTTTCAACTCCCTTCACCCCNTTGACGTATGTCAACTGACCAGTAGTCAAATCAAGATTGTAAAGTTGAATACCTTCCATTTCAGGAGAAGCATATCCCCCCACGTAGATTAGTTGATTATTCATGGCCCTTTTTTAACAATTTTGAAGGAATGAAAAAATTAACAAAGTGAGTATACTAACCGTGATTTAGCGCTTTCAATATGATTTTTCTTCGTAAAAAAGAAGAAAACATTCATTGATTTTAGAATTTCTTTTTGCGCTCTTGATCACTTTCGGTTAAAAGTTTCGCCTTATCTCTTACTCCGGTATCAGATCTATCTCAAGTGGAGTATTTTTCAGCAGATGATTCCTCTACTTCGCTCACCACAGAAGCATCCTCGTGTTTCTGTTTGATTACACTCATTTTGAGGTTCAGATGAAAAAGATGTTCACTAAACTCGGATTGGTGTTGTTGGTCAGTCTATTCGCAGTGAAATCCTTGTGGGCACAAGTCACCGTCTTGGGTTGGCCGGGTGGTCCTGAAGAAACTGCTTTACGCAAAGCGGTAGAGGTTTACAACGCAGGCCCAGGTAAAAGCAATGGGACCGTCAGCTTG
>NYVT01000012.1:0-29928 GCA_002684675.1 Deltaproteobacteria bacterium | reverse complement strand
GTCGCCAACCGAAGGCGCCGCAAGTTGTCTTTGAGAAGTTCATAGTTGGGATCGTGAGAATCTTCGCAGTTCAGAGCCAAAACGACCCTTTCTTTAACAAAGCAAGCAAGATTATCCACATGTCCATTGGTTTCATCATCTTGCAGTCCCTCGCCTAGCCAGATGGTCTTAGAAATCCCTAAAAATTCCGATAGCAATCCTTCAATTTCCAGCTGGGTCTTATCAGAATTTCGGCTCAATAAGCACTGTTCTGTGGTAAGTAAAGTCCCACTCCCGTCCACATGAATGCTGCCTCCCTCCAAAACCAAGGGAGCAGCCAACCGGAAAATTTTCTCACTCTCCAGAATCCGTTTTGCCAAAGTTTGATCATTGGCGAATTCGGGATCTGAAACAGGTGAACCATCTTCTTGAAGAGGAAGACTTCCGTAGGCATTGAAGTACCAATCAACTCCCGCCAACTCATGCAGTTTATTTAAGACAAAGCTAGGCCCAGAATCCCTCGTCCAAGAGTCACTAAGTTCAAATTTGACAAGCTTTACCGTAGGACCACAAAGTTGAGTGGCTTCCTCAAAGTCTGTTTCTCTTACTAGTAATTTGACTTTTTCAGCACTGGCAATGCTCCGCGCAACTGCTGCCACATCTTTCTTTGCTTCTTCAAACTTACCATGAAACGTAACCTCTCTACATGGCCAAGCGATCCAACAACATTGATGAAGGGCCCATTCAGCAGGCATGCGCCAACTGTGTTCAAATTTCATTTGAAAAAATTAATTATGAGTGAAGGCANAAAAGCAGGAGTTCNAATTNTGGAGATCGCGGACGCAAGTTGGNTCAGATCTCTGCTGGCCACTCACTAAGATGATAATCCGCTGTAAGTAACCTTAGCTCACGAGGGTTATTAAACTCAGCGACTGCAACAGTGGTTACCCCAGCCATGTTGCCTGCTAGNACATCAATCGAAGCATTCCCAAAGAACACGGTTTCTTCAGGTCTCTTGTCACACTTCTCCAAAACTTGGTTCAGCATATGTGGAGAAGGTTTTTGATGAGCCCATGCATACTGGTCAGAGCAGTAGATATGATCTTGAAAGTAATCAGCTAGCCCAACTTTAGTTAATTTCTGAGTTTGTAGTTCAATCAACCCATTTGTGATTAGTGCCAACTGACGGTCTGCTTCACGAAGACGCTTGAGAACATTTGGTATATTGGGAGCCGGTTGGAGCACCTGCCAATAGTTTTCACGATTGATCCTACAGAGTTCTTCTCCAAGAGGGTGAGGCTTAAGCAACTCACCTGTAACTTCAACAGCAAATGCTTGCCAATACTCCTGATCTGCAGTGGTTCCATACAGTAAAGTGAACCCTCGAAGGGTCTCTATCCATTCATCTACACCTTTGCCCGTCAACATCGGATGCTGAAGAGTTTTACGCCAACTTGCACGTATNGCCGCACGAGTCATCAACAAAGTATCATCGAGGTCGAAAAGATAGAGTTGATAACCTAGCCAGTCGAAGTTTACCTTGTTTTGATCAACTCTCATTCCGACTTACTCCCATTGGCAGCCAACAGCTTCAAATTTTCGTATCGCCATCGATGCCAGGGAGTTTTGAAATCTGCTGCCCAGCGATTCAACAAACGACCATTCCAGTTAGTTATCAACTCAGCAAGTGTTTGTGTCTCTTCCTCATCTTCGCTAAGCTGATAATTTAGACGAGCCTGATATAATGTTTCACCTAAATGAAAATCCAAAAGCCTCATACGCATTAAGAATTGGCGCTTCCCAGGACAATCTTTGCTACATGGATAATCCTCCAGTTGCAGTAGGAACAGGAGATTTGCCTCCAAATCTTTTTTAAGAGGGAGTGCTAGATCTCGATCAGCTATTCCTGTCAAAGCGAGAGTTGTTGTAAAGCGTTGCAAGAGTACCGCAAGATTTGAATCTGGCANTTGAGCAGCTGGCGCAGCATCAGCAAAAAAAGCCTGACTTACCTCTGGGTGATCCTGAATTTGCTGTCTGACAGTATTCAGCATTCCATCCCAAACATTTTCTGATACGCTATCTGCNGCCTTAAACCCTATGATAGCTACCCGTTCATTTCGATAATCAAAAAAATTGTTTTTGCCGGTGATCACAGGCAGTTGACAACCGGAAAGGCAAAGCATTATGAAGGCAATAATTTTGATGAAACGCATTATTCAAAAAATGTGTTTGATGTGTCAGAGTTGAACGAACTTTAGAAGCCCGGAGCTTTCAAGGGGTTTCAGCTTGATGTTGATATTATTATTTCTCGATAATAAATTGTTTTACAATCTTATTCTTTATCAGNATTTCTCAACTGTTGAAAGGTTTACACCATGTTGAGCGAAGAGATCAGTGGCCGAATCGTTGGCCTCTCGGAGCGTCTGGGCAAACTAGAAGGGTATCTTTGAAGTCCCTGCCAAGACTGAACGTCTAAAAGAACTAGAAGGTCGCTCGTCTCGCGGAGACTTCTGGGAATTACCCGCCGAAGAACGTACATTTTTATTAAAAGAAGCTGCGCAGTTGGGGGATTTGCTTGAGAACCTCAACAANATGCGCCAACTTCAAGATGATTTGGAAACTGCTGCAGAACTTTATCGTGAGGAAGAAGACACCGATCTTCTCCAGGAAATCCAGACAAACCTCGCAAACCTACAACAGAAGCTCGATAGTCTCGAAATCTTTAGCCTGTTCAGTGGTGAGAACGACGACAAAGACGCCATTGTCAACATTCATCCTGGAGCTGGAGGCACTGAATCTACAGATTGGGCTTCCATGCTCTATAATATGTACCTTCGCTGGGCAAATGATCACTCTTATTCTGTGGAAGTGATGGATTATCAGCCGGGTGAGGAAGCAGGCTTAAAATCAGCAACGTTTGCTGTGAAAGGGGTTCATGCCTACGGGCGTTTACGAGCAGAGATCGGGGTTCATCGACTTGTAAGAATCTCACCCTTTGATGCCAACAAGCGAAGGCATACGTCATTTGCTTCCGTGTTTGTTTATGCGGACATCGATGAAGAAATTGAGATAGATATAAGGACTGATGATTTGAAGATAGATACCTATCGGGCAAGTGGGGCTGGTGGGCAGCATGTTAATACCACAGACAGTGCTGTGCGCATCACACACCTTCCAACTGGAATCGTTGTCCAGTGCCAAAATGAACGCTCACAACACAAGAACCGTTCTTCTGCAATGAAAATCCTCAAAGCCCGACTTTACGAGCGGGAACAAGCGCTACTAAATGCAGAAAAAGATGAGCAAAATAGCCAAAAGCAGGACATTGCCTGGGGGAGCCAAATTCGCAGTTACGTTCTGCATCCTTACCAGATGGTCAAAGACCATCGAACTGGCTTTGAGACCGGAAACTCTGGGGCTGTTTTGGATGGTGATCTGGATGGCTTTATCAAGGCAGCGCTTTCCCAGAAAGTCTGNTGACTGAACAAACTAAATGAGAATTTAACATGGCTTCCAGTTACTCCTTTGATGTGGTCTGCCAAGTTGATCTTCAAGAAGTGACAAATGCAGTTGATCAATCTAGACGTGAGATCAACAATCGTTATGACTTCAGGGGCTCCACAGCAGAAATTGATNTAGANAAAGAAGAGCCAAGCCTACAATTGACTGCTGAAGATGAGTATAAACTTCAGGCAGTGACTGATATTCTTTTGACCAAGATGCTCAAAAGAAACGTGCCCGTTAAAAGTCTCGTCTACGGTAAGACCGAACCCACTGGAAAAGTNCTGAAGAAGAAAATTTCAATTCAACAGGGCCTTTCCAAGGAGCAATGCAAAAATGTTAATCAACAAATCAAGAACTTGAAGGTGAAGGTCCAACCCCAAGTGAACGGGGATTCAGTTCGAGTGACTGGCAAAAGCAAGGATGATTTGCAGGTTGTGATCCAAGGACTGAAGGATACAAATTTTGACTTTGATATGCAGTTTATTAACNTCCGTTGAATCGCCTTGACCAAAGTGGCACTTTGCAATTATAGTGAAGTCCTTTTGCCTAATACTTGCGAGAANATAATGGGGTATATTCCCCGCACAGATGTCGCACTTTTTAACCCCAACCAGTCGTGCAATAGCATGCACTTCTGTTTCCTTAAACTGAGGCTACTTCGTGACCGAATCAATTTCCACTTCTACCGCACTTGAACCAATAGTTTTCTTTGAAGAAAGTGAAGACTTTGACCTGCTATATGATGAAACCCTAGTTGGCATCAGTGAACAAGAAATCATCACCGGTGTTGTCACTACTATTGGCAAGGATTACGTAACCGTCGACATCGGATTCAAATCAGATTGTCTAATTTCCACTGAAGAATTTTTAAATTCTGAAGGCACTCTGACAGCTAACATTGGTGATCAAGTTGAGGTTTATGTTGANGCCTTNGAAGAAGATGATGGTATCACGAACATCTCCAAAACAAAAGCTGAGAAGCTCAGAGTCTGGGAGAAAATCGGAAAAATTTATGAAGAAGATGGAATCGTCACTGGTGCAATCATCAATCGAATCAAGGGTGGCCTATCTGTAGANATCGGTGTAAAAGCATTCTTGCCAGGTTCACAGGTGGATCTTCGTCCAGTTCGCAACTTGGACAAGCTTCTAGGAGAATCCTTCGACTTCAAAATTCTCAAGTTCAACCAGAAGCGTGGAAACATTGTCCTTTCCCGAAGAGCATTGCTGGAAATTGATCGAGAAGAAAAGCGTAAGAAGACTCTCGAAATTTTGCATGAAGGTGCAAATATTCTTGGTGTTGTCAAAAACATTACCGACTANGGTGTCTTCGTGGACTTGGGTGGAGTAGACGGATTGTTGCACATCACGGATATGACTTGGGGACGTATCGTTCACCCCTCTGAGATGTTCAGCATCGGGGACGAAGTTGAAGTACTGGTTCTGAAGTACAACCCGGATGAGCAAAAAGTTTCCTTGGGACTGAAGCAAAAGACTCAAAATCCNTGGGAATCCGTTTCTGAAAATTACTCTGCTGGTACTAAAATTACTGGCCGCATTGTCAGCCTGACAGATTACGGTGCCTTTATCGAATTGGAACCCGGTGTGGAAGGATTGATTCATGTATCCGAGATGTCCTGGACCAAAAAAATTCGCCATCCCTCCAAGGTGGTGCAACTTGGCCAAGAGGTTGACGCTGTGGTCAAGGAAATCGATGTGGAACGCAAGCGCATTTCTCTGTCAATGAAAGAAGCCGAACCGAATCCTTGGCGACTTGCTTTAGACCGATACCCCATCGGATCAGTCGTCACGGGTCGGGTCAGAAATATTACAGACTTCGGCATATTTGTTGGGCTTGATGAAGGAATTGATGGCCTCGTCCATGTGTCCGATATTTCTTGGGCACAGCGCCAAAGAAAACCCTCTGAGATAGCTCGCAAAGGCGAGGAGATTGAAGTTAAGGTTCTTAACATTGATGTTGAACAAGAGCGACTTTCATTGGGGATCAAGCAATTGACTGAAGATCCGTGGCGAAATCTGGATGATCGATTCCCACTGAATCAAGAAGTAGTCGGGCGAGTAGTTAATATAACTGATTTTGGTATCTTCGTGGAAGTTTTAGAAGGAGTTGAGGGGCTGGTACACATCTCAGAAATTGATGGCAGCGTTCCAAAGAATAAGATCAACGACTTCTATCCTGTCGATACAGAGGTGCGAGCACGTGTAATCAAGATCGATCCAGAGGAAAGACGCCTAGGCCTGAGCATTATTGAGGTCAAGAATGCCCACTTCACTGGAGAAGGAGCCGTTGTAGAAGAGGGCGGAGAAGAGGAAACGAATGAAGAGGAAACGAATGAAGAGGAAACCGCCTGAAGANTCNNAGNTTGATGGANNGCTTCTGNGGAAGCNGTCNTCNATTATNGACCTGCCTTACACAATCTCCTNCGCTAANNTCTNGGANCATTTCTNTTGATCCANTAGANCCNNANACCATCNNAATTAATTTTTTCAAGAGGTNCTATGCGTNTTCTGCTCAGCGCCNTATTNCTNTGGGNANCAGTANCCAACGTTTCTGCAGNAAATCTGTTTNANCTAANCNCNANNGACATNGANGGCTCTNNTNTNCCNCTTANTNAATTTCANGGCAAGGTNGTNCTGGTCGTNAACACTGCCTCTCGTTGCGGNTTCACTCCNCAATANAAGGCANTGGAGGAAGTCTTTCAGAAATACCANAATCNAGGATTTGTAGTGCTNGGNTTNCCAAGCAATGATTTCTATCANGAANTATCNAGCAATGAGGAAATCAAGGAATTCTGTGAAGGCTACCGAATCAGCTTCCCNTTATTCGCCAGTTCTTCAGTGACNGGNTCCNACAAACAGCCNGTTTNTNANTTTTTGACNAATTCATCNGCNTACCAAGCAATGCGTGGAGAAGTACGCTGGAACTTTGAGAAGTTTCTCGTCGACAGGAAAGGACAGGTCATTGCTAGATACCCTTCGACAGTTTCACCAAACCATCCACAACTTCTGAACGATATTGAGANGCTGCTCTGACACTTTAAGCAACAACTAAATATTCGCTTNAAACGGCACTCATATGGAAGCCTCACGAAAGTCAATTTGGGGTTGGGCGCTTTATGATTGGGCTAACTCCGTGTTTGCTACAACTGTGATTGCGGGGTTTTTCCCTATTTTTTTTAAGCAATTTTGGAGTGTTGGAGCAGACGTTAGTGTCAGTACAGCTCAGCTTGGTTTTGCGAATTCTTTATCCAGCTTAGTGATTGCACTNTCAGCTCCCATCTTAGGAGCGATTGCTGATCGAGGTCGCCTGAAAAAGCCATTGCTTGCAGTGTTCACCTATCTTGGGGTGTTCATGAGTGCTGGGCTTTACTTCATTGAGCAGGGTCAGTGGGAATGGGCTATNTTGATCTATGTCTTGGGCTCCTTGGGATTTGCCGGTGGGAACATCTTTTATGATGCGATGCTCCCCGATTTAGTTCCCGATGATCAACTCGACCGAATTTCAAGCTTTGGCTANGCTCTCGGCTATTTNGGAGGTGGGCTGCTTTTNCTGATCAACGTCNTAATGACACTTCAACCTGATTGGTTTGGGTTAGCTGATCCTGCCGCGGCAGTAAGNTTGTCTTTTCTAACCGTAGCTGTGTGGTGGGGAGGATTCAGCGTTTTCACGCTACTCTGGGTTCCAGAAATAAGCCAAGGGCCCCCAGTAAANAGGAACTCAGTACTTGAAGGATTTCAACAACTTGCCGAAACCTTCCGCAAAATAAGGCATCTTCGAACACTCTTCCTCTTCTTGGCAGCCTACTGGTTTTACATTGATGGAGTAGGTACTGTGATTCGAATGGCTGTCGACTACGGNCTCTCTATCGGTTTTTCATCAAGTGATTTGATCACTGCTCTTCTGTTGGTNCAGTTCATAGGCTTTCCCGCAGCACTTTTTTTTGGCCAACTGGGTACACGTTGGGACTGTCGCAAATCAATTTTAATTGGCATTGGCATTTACCTAATAATAACCGTGTGGGGGACTCAAATGAGGAGCCAATTCGAATTCTACGGACTGGCTGTCCTTATTGGAATTGCTCAAGGGGGTGTTCAAGCACTCAGTCGGTCGTTCTACGCTCGTCTAATCCCAAAAAATCAAACTGCAGAGTACTTCGGCTTCTATAACACTCTTGGAAAGTTCGCCGCTATNATAGGGCCNTTGCTAATGGGAANGACTGCCCTNGTGGCCAAAGGATGGCTTNTAGGAGATAATCCCTCAACAGCCGAACTNGAATCCGTTGGCAAAGANGCAGCCCGCTGGAGCATTGCCTCCATTTCCATTCTTTTCTTGATTGGCGGGGCCCTACTTTGGAAAGTTGATGAAGAGCAAGGAAAAAGAGAGGCCCGAATTCTGGAACGGCATGACTGAAAGCCCCCTGTTTCGNTTCCCAATCACAGTTTACTACGAAGACACGGATATAACTGGGGTNGTTTATCATGCAAACTATCTGAAATATTGTGAAAGAGCACGTTCGGAGATTTTAGGTGCAGAACGACTCCATCAAATTCATCAGNAGGAAAACCTCTCTTTCCTAGTCTACCGAGCTGAAATGAATTTTCGACGAGGTGCCGTTTTGGGAGATCGCTTAGAAGTGCAAACACAGCCCAACCTNACCGGCCCGTATCGTATTCAATTTCTACAAAACATCATACGTTCATCTGATCAACAACTCCTTGTCAAGGCAGTGATTGAGCTAGTCTGCATCAGGCAGGAAAAACCAGTCCCANTACCTGATTGGATTCAGGAGTANTTACCAACCTCTGATTGATTTATCCTGCAAAGTGACTTTCTCTTTCTCAGATCATCTGNTANATTANACTGTTTATCTNTATTGCCGGCAATGGCCGACTANTCGTCAATTTATTCTCATTATAGATTTTAAGGAGGATCCTTGAGTTCAGCCCAATCCGCGCCACAACCCGAGGTACATGAGTATCAGGCGGAGATGCAAAAGCTGCTCGATATTCTCGTACACTCCCTGTACACCGAGCGAGAAATCTTTTTGAGGGAACTGCTATCCAATTCCGCAGATGCGTTGAGCAAAGTTCAGTTCCTTGCACTAACCTCTGCGGATCAATTGCTAAATCCAGATGCATCCCTTCAAATCGAATTATCCTTCGATGAAGACCTTCAAACAATTACTATTGAGGATACTGGTTGTGGNATGACTCGCGAAGANTTGATTGAGAACTTGGGAACTATAGCCAGCTCTGGGACTCTNAAATTTTTGAGGGAAGCTCAACAATCGAAACAAGCAGTCCAGAATCTCATTGGTCAATTCGGGGTCGGTTTTTATGCAGTCTTCATGGTAGCTGACAAGGTNGAACTAACAACCCGTTCTTGGCGTCCTGAAAGCCAAGCTTGGTCATGGAATTCCAGTGGAAGTGGNAAGTACGAACTCGCACCAGCTAGCAAGGAAGAGCGTGGGACCAAGATCGTGTTACATCTGAAAGAAGAGGCCAAAGAATTCTGTAATGAATATCGACTGAAATCGATCGTCAGTAAATATTCCAATTATGTCCCTCACCCNATCCAACTCAAGGGAGAGACNATTAATAAAGTGACTGCGATTTGGACCCAGTCTAAAGAGGAAGTCAGCCAAAAGGACTACGAAGAGTTTTACAAGCAAATTAGCTACGATCANCAGCCTGCCCTGCAGCATCTTCACTTGTCGATTGATGCTCCGATCCAATACTACGCTCTGCTCTACATCCCACAGAAAATTTCTAATGAAGTACTTTATGCTCGCGAGGGNAAAGGCTTGGCCCTTTATGCCCAAAAAGTACTCATCCAACCTCAACATAATGGTCTTCTTCCGCCTTACTTACGCTTCGTTCAGGGAGTAGTTGACTCTGAAGATCTCCCTCTCAATATTTCAAGAGAGAGTGTCCAGCAGAATGCATTGGTGGAACGAATCAAGAAAAGCCTCACCACNCGGCTTTTAAAAGAACTGCAAACACTCGCTGAGAACAATTCAAACTCCTACAATCAGTTCTGGAAGGAATTTGGTGCACTGCTCAAAGAAGGAGTCTCAGCTGATTTCGGCAACCGTAGTAAGCTCATGGACCTCCTGCGATTCAACTCTTCATTGAGTGAAGGNGCGACGGCTGATGTCTCTCTAAAAGACTACGTGAGTAGAATGCGTGATGAGCAAAAAGAAATTTACTACATTATCGGGCCGTCCAGAGAATCCTTGCAACACCATCCGAATCTTGAGTACTTCCGCAAGCAAAGTTTAGAAGTACTATTCCTGCATGATCACATCGACGATTTCTTGATGAATGAGTTGCGAGATTATGATGGAAAAGCTTTCAAGAGCATCTCCCANGCAGATATTGATGTGCCAGANCCTGTTGAAGACAACTCTCAAATGAGTACAGAGCAGAGAGAAGTTCTGCTCCACAAGATCAAGCAACAGCTTGGCGATCGAATCAAAGATGTGATTGCGTCTAAGAGACTGGTAGATAGCCCTTGCTCCCTTGTCAATCCTCAGGAGAACATGAGTGCTCATATGGAGCGTATGATGAAGATGGTCAACGAGGAATATCAGATCAGCAAACGCAATTTAGAAGTCAACCTGAAACATCCGATCTTGCAGAATTTAGCGAAGCTGGCTGAGGAAAATCCCAAATCAGAATTTTTCGGCCAAGCCGTGGAACAGCTCCTCCGTAGTGCGATGCTCGTGGAAGGTCTATTGGATAATCCCACAGAGCTTCTGCCAGATCTCTATGACTTCATGGAAGCTGCAGCAGCTCATCAACTGACCAATTGAAGCAGATCTTCAAATCTCATTGCAGAGAGAACACCTAACAAATTTGTTATCTCTGACTTACTAACTCCAGCCAACCAAGAAAATGGCTCGAAAGAAAGCCACCAACGGTAACCAAGCCAACAAAAAAGATCGGATTCTTCTTGTGGATTCTGAAGGAACGGTCATCACGGTGGCTGATCTACCTAATCGAATTCCAATATTTCCGGTTTATCAGCGTCCAATATTTCCGGGAATTCTCACGATGGTTGGTGCTGACNGCATAGTCAGCCGCTGGATTCGTGATCAAATCCGTGAAGAAAAAATCATCGGCCTCGTAATGGCCAAACCCAACGAAGATGATGAGGAAGGCGAGCAACGTCAAATCGAGTCTGCTTCTCAACTNTACCGTATAGGAACCGTTGCGTACGTCCTGCACTGGGTGGAATTGCCAGATGAGAGCTGCCAATTTATGCTGAGCACTCTGAAGAGGTTCAAGGTGCGTAGGTTTTATCCCGATGACCAGCACTACAGTGCCGAAGTAGATTACATTGAAGAAGCAGCCCCTGAGATGACTGAACAGTTGCGTGCCTCTGCAGCTGCCATTGTCTCTACCTTAAAGGAACTGATTCCACACAATCCAACCTTNTCTCAGGAGATGCATCACCTACTTTCGCAGGTTAATCTGGANGAACCCATCAAGCTGACAGATTTGGCTGCCTCGATGACCAATGCCAAAAGCAAGGCCCTGCAAAGAATTCTGGAGACCCATGATATCCAAGAGAGAATGGAACAGACTCTATTGTTGTTGAGGGAGGAATATGACCTGAGTCTGCTAAAAGAGAAAATCAGCCAGAAAATTGANGAACGGCTTTCCAAGCANCAAAGGGAGTTTTTTCTTAGAGAACAACTTCGGGAAATTAAACANGAACTAGGGTTAGAGCAGGACCGCAAACAGATGGAGTTGGATCGTTTCCGGAAACGTTTTTCGGAATTGACNCTCACGAAGGAAGCAAAAGAACGAGTGATTCAGGAATTGGGACGCTATGAATTTATGGATGACTCTTCACCTGAATCCCAAATCGTCCATCAGTATCTGGACTGGATCGCCGCTTTGCCTTGGGGAATCTATTCGAAAGACAAGCTCGGAATTGCCCAAGCAGANCGCGTCCTCAACCGAGATCATTATGGTCTGGACGATTTAAAGAAACGCATTCTTGAATTTATTGCGGTTAGTAAACTTCGAGGTGGAATGCGAGGTGGGATTCTTTGCCTCGTTGGGCCCCCTGGTGTTGGGAAAACATCACTTGGTAAATCTATTGCTTCCGCACTTGGTCGAGAATTTTATCGCTTCTCCGTTGGCGGGATGAGTGATGAAAATGAATTGAAGGGGCANCGAAGAACGTACATTGGAGCCATGCCTGGAAGANTGATCCAAGCCTTACGGACTACCAAGACAGCCAATCCTGTGATCATGCTTGACGAATTGGACAAGGCTGGTCGGAGCTTCCGGGGAGACCCATACTCTGTGCTTTTAGAAGTCCTTGACCCTGANCAGAACAAAGACTTCCTCGACCACTATCTTGATCTGCGTTTTGACCTATCAAACGTACTTTTCGTAGCAACAGCTAACAGCCTCGACACAATTCCACCNGTTTTGATTGATCGGATGGAAATTTTGCGATTGTCTGGTTACGTTATCGAAGAAAAACTGAAGATCGCCCAGCGTCACTTGCTTCCAAAGATCCTTCCCGATCATGGGCTTACTGAGGAACACCTAGGGCTGCCGAGAGAGACACTAAAGCAGTTGACCGTGG
Source organism: Deltaproteobacteria bacterium (assembly GCA_002684675.1). GTDB lineage: Bacteria > SAR324 > SAR324 > SAR324 > NAC60-12 > JCVI-SCAAA005. The sequence goes on along the minus strand of NYVT01000012.1, from coordinate 17,819 downwards.
AATACGCTCGAGAGGTTGGGGTGCGGAATCTTGAGAAAAAACTTCGGTCTATCACAAGACGTGTTGCAATGCGCGTAGCCAAGGGAGACAAGCAGAAGGTTATCATTCAGCGTGAGCAGCTTCACGATTTTTTGGGACAGCCTGAGTATCCTGAAGACGCGTACAAGCGCTTGGAATTGCCGGGCGTTGTNCGAGGTCTGGCTTGGACACCAACTGGAGGTTCAACTCTACCCATTGAATCAATTATGCTCAACGGGAGATCAGGAGAATTCAAATTGACAGGACAACTTGGGGATGTGATGAAGGAATCCTCATCAATAGCCCATAGCTACGTTCAATCCCTGCTGCGTGAAGTTCCTGGTAAGATGCAATTCTTCAAGAAAAACACGGTCCACCTNCATGTTCCTGAAGGTGCAACNCCCAAGGATGGCCCTTCAGCGGGAATAGCCATGGCTACAAGCTTACTTTCACTCGCCATCCAACAATCCGTCTCAGCNACCATTGCGATGACTGGNGAATTAACCCTAAGCGGACAAGTCCTCCCGATCGGGGGGGTTCGAGAAAAGGTTGTTGGAGCAAAGCTCGCAGGGATCAATACGCTGATTTTTCCAGCAGCAAATCGTTCACAATTCGAGGAACTTCCTGCACACTTGCGTAAAAATTTGATAATCCATTTCGTCAAACACTTCCGAGAAGTTGCCCTGTTGACATTGGACTACGANNTTTCCTGTTAAACTTTGCTTCCCTTAGCATCACAAATTTGCTAGAAAACGTCCNAAGTAATGTNTTNTAGCGANTTGAGGCTCACCTCGTAAACTAATTTTTGGGTCAATGGCAGACAACTGGTTCCTTGATTCCCAACGTTGGCTGGTCAAAGCCCATCAAACAGTTTCTGACTGGGCAGATGAAGCCGCTATCCCTGAGGAATGGTCCAAACGATGGAAGGGTTGGGGAGATGGTTTTCTTGGCTGGATGCAGACAGATGCTCCCGAAGCTTTCCGACAATTTATCAGCCAGTCAGACAACTTNAATCAGTGGTATTCTCATGGAAGCCGCTATTTTGATGCTGGTCAAACACTCCTCAGTATTGCAGCTCGAACCTACGCATTTCAGAAAATCCGCCTTCCTGTATTAGAGCCCCACGAAATTTCTGAAGAAACACAGATTCATCATCAGAAGAACGCTGCGGAATTAGCACAGCTTTGCCGTAGACAAGGTGGTGCTTGGGTAAAAGCCGCCCAGTTCCTTAGCTGTCAAGGAGATTGGCTCCCTACAACCTATGTAAAACAACTGGCAGAACTTCAAGATCAGGCTCCAAGCGTCTCATGGGGAGAGATCGAAAAACAGCTGTTCCAGTGTTACGGCGCTGAATGGAAACTACGTTTTGATGAGGTTGAGCCCGTACCTTTAGCAACCGCATCCATTGCACAGGTTCACCGGGCAAAAACAAGAGGTGGTTCTCTCGTAGCATTGAAAATTCAACTACCTGATGCTTCAGAAAAGATCGAAGCGGACCTGTTGTTTTTCAAACGCATAGCCCCTTTACTACAACGCTGGGCAGAAGACTGGGACTTAGAACAGACTGTCGAAGAACTGAGCCGGAGTATTCGCCAAGAACTGGACTACTACCATGAAGCAGCAAACCTAACAAAATTTCTTGCTTTGTATGAAGCAGAGGAATGGATGTTCCCAGTATTGCTTCCTGATCTCCTNAGCAAAGAAGTATTGGCTATGAGCTTTATGGATGGTCAACCTCTTCGGCATTTCCTGGCTGAAGTACCCAGTGCTGCTGAGCCACTACTACAAGTATTGGTAAGGAGCTTCATAAAGCAAATCTTTGTCACAGGCTTGTTTCACGCAGATCCTCACCCTGGAAATTTCTTCGTAACCCCTCAAGGGAAGTTAGCTCTGCTAGATTTTGGTGCTGTCGCTCGATTAACTGACTCCGAGTGTGAAGCCTACCGNAACGTCTTGGTGGCACTTTTCAATCGTCAACCATCAGAATTCGATTCATTATTGCGCAAAGCTGGATTTGATATCCCCAACGGTCCATTGCTGTTAAAATTACTTTTCGAAAGAGACCCAGCCGAATTTGCAGGGCTGAGCCAGATGGAAACTCATATGCGCATCATGAGAAGNGCGGAAGTAAAAATTCCCGATAATTTTGTACTGATGGGGAGAGTTTTGATTTCGATCGGAGGTCTGCTAAAGCAGTATCGGGTGAACGTTGATCTGCAGGAGTTGGCTATTTATTTGATGATGGAAGTTGCCAGGAAGGGATCATGAAAGCTCTTGATCAACTGGAAAACCGACTGCTCGAACACTGGCAANGAAAGGAATCTAGAAAGACCTGGCAGGAGTGGTTCAAATGGTTGGAACAAATACAGTGTCCTCTGAGAGTGGACCGACCAGAACAGGTTTCTCCTGNAGCTCAAATAAACTATCAAACATTTTTGCANTACTGTGAAACTGCGCTGGCCCGCTTGCCCGACTGGGAGAGTAAGCTGACTACCCCAAACTGGGTGGAAGCCCATAATCTTTGCTTGCTCCCAACTGATTGGACTTCTTTAAACGTCACCACAGCAAAATCCACGACTGGGCAACCAGAGCAACATAAGTATCTTACCGAAGACGATCTAGCTGGTACTCACCAGGCTTTACTGCGTCTTGCAGAGGAGGTCGACAAGGTCAAAGGTCGACTGNANCAAATTGAGCAACAATCCATCCAGNAGCCGATACGTGTTCCAATGCCATCACCNCCACTACCTGGTGGGAGCCCTCTTAAACAGCCACCACCGCAAGTTTCTCCTGCCTNGCCTTCAACTCCNATGATGAGCCAAACACTGGAAAATGAGCTGCGTTTTCGTGCACCTCCAGAGCTAAAGCCCAAAACGTATGTTCCAGAAAGTTTCGATGAAGATACCGCCTTCCCTGCAAGGCCACTGGACGAAGCTTATCTTAGTTTCAATGAATGGTGTGATCATCTCTACTCAATTGGGCTGAATATCCAAGAACTTTCATCAGAAAACCTTAGAGTCGAAAGCTCCAGACCTATTTCGTTTCTTCAATTTTCTCATCGACTGGAGCGAAGGGTTACTTTCTCAGACCGTTTGCATGATTTGCTGGAGACTTTCCGTCTCCACTACAGAACAGGCTTTTCGCTTGAACCTCCCACAACCAAGATGCCTGGATTAATTCCGGAATTATCAGAAATTGAAGAAGATGAGGCATTCGAGTTGACAAAAGATATCAACTCAACTTCCACGGGATTTCAACTTCCTCCAGAGGATTTATATCAGGATTACAATAGTTGGCTGGAGTGGTTGATCGATCAGAATTTTGATCCTCGCATTCATAGCAGCCAAGATCTCCAGGTGGAAAGCAGCCATCGGATATCCTTTCCACAATTTCGTAGACGGTTGGAAAGAAAACTAGATAATCCAGAAACCTTTCGAAATTTGTTGGGACTATCTGAACTCTGAAAACCATTGGACTTTATTCACAAAAACTTTGACAGCGAGCATTATCTATTCCCGTCATTTTCCTTGACAACAACACATTCGAATGTTAACTATTAGCACTATCAGCTGATGAGTGCTAATAAGCTACTTGAGTGAGCATTATGTCTAAAACGGTTCAACGGTTTGAGACCAAAGAGTCGATTGACGAACGTACCCAACAAGTCTTGCGCGGGATCATTGAAGGTTACATAACCAGTAATGAGCCAGTCGGGTCACGCTCCCTATCAAAGTCGTTGGAAATGGGCTTATCCCCAGCGACGATTCGGAACATCATGTCTGACCTCTCAGANATGGGATTCCTGATGCAGTTGCACACTTCNGCAGGTCGGATTCCCACTGACAAAGCTTATCGGTTTTATGTTGATCAGGTAGTTGTAGCAAATCAATTGACTCGCAAGNTGCAGAAAAGGATCCAAGAGGCAACCCAGGAAGGTGGGATGAATCAGGTCGAAGATCTTTTGATCAGTACGACCCGTTTGCTTGCAGGATTNACCCAATTTGTNTGCTTNACCAGTTCTCCAAGAGTTGAGACGAGCATTCTACGAAGAATTGAATTNATTCGCCTAAGCTCACAACANATTTTGGTTGTGCTAGTCACTCGCAACGGACAGGTGCGAAACAAAATCATNGCAGCAACAGAAGATTTGTCACAGGATTTTCTCAACACAGTCTCCAGTTTTTTGAACGATCAGTTTCACAATCGGAACCTTCACGAGATCAGACAGCAGATCCTTGAAAGCATGGTCGAAGATAAAGAACGCTATGATCGTTTGTTAGCCCAAGCCGTTCGACTAGGGAAAAAAGCTTTCGAAGTGGAAGATGCACCCGAATTATACATTGAAGGCCAGCACAACCTGATTTTTAGTGAACGCTTTCGGAACCTGAACAGTTCACGGGGATTGATGGACGCNTTTGAGCACAAGTCAATGATCATGAATTTGCTCGATTCCACAGTGNAAGCTGATGGCATNCAAATATTTATTGGAATNGAAAATGAGTTGGAGAGCCTTCAAGACTGTACGATGGTTAAGGCTCAATATAGTGANCAAAGCAACGTCCTTGGTACCATTGGAGTGATNGGTCCCACCAATATGGATTANCAAACAGTGATCCCAGTAGTTGATTTTACAGCAAGAATTCTCTCACAAACCATCANTCAACAATCGTCATCTTGTGATTGAAAATAAATGNACAAAAAAAATACTGAACAACCGATCAATANTGAANAAACGCCAGAAAATAGCGACACTTCTATTAGCGAAGAAGAATNGGAAACGACTGCAACTAATGACTTAGNAGAGTCCGAGGAGTTGGAGACTGAGGAGGAAGAAGTTNCTACAATAGAGAACGAAGCTTTGCTGCAGGTTGCTACTCTGAAGGAGGAACTCCTTCGTCAGCATGCAGAAATGGATAACTTCCGCAAACGAATGTCTCGTGAGCAGGCTGATCGACTCAAATATCATCACATGGAATTTATCCGAGAATTGTTACCAGCCATTGACAGTCTGGAAAGGGCACTCGCTCATTCNCAACAACAAGTGGACGCCTCTAGNAGCATATTAGAGGGTATTGAAATGGTGCATCGTATGATGCAGGAGAGTCTCAACAAATTCGGTGTGAGCCGTATAGAGCCTCAGGGTGATCCGTTTGATCCTAACTGCCATCAAGCAGTTGGCATGGTACAGACCAACGAAGTCCCAGAAAATCATGTTCTGGATGTATTTCAAGTTGGTTACTACCTCCATGATCGAGTAGTTAGACCAGCCATGGTACGAGTAGCTGAAAAACCCTGAATACTTNTAGAACCCCAAAAACTCAAAGGAGTCCGATCTATGGGAAAGGTAATTGGAATTGACCTGGGAACTTCCAACTCTTGTATCGCCATAATGGAAGGCGGCGATCCCAAGGTAATCCAAAACTCAGAAGGCGTCCGTACAACCCCTTCAATGGTTGCCTTCAATGACAGTGGTGAGCGCCTAGTAGGTCAGGTTGCAAAACGACAGGCGATTACGAATCCAANGCGAACCGTGTTTAGCGCTAAGCGCTTGATGGGACAAAAGTTCAATACAGAAGCAGTCAGCCGATTGAAATCTGTGGCCCCTTTTGAAATTACAGGCGGTGCAAATGATCTGGCTTACATAGGNGTAGATGGTAAGAGCTATTCTCCCCCTGAAATTTCAGCTTTCGTTCTCCAAAAGATGAAGCAAACAGCCGAAGACTACCTTGGAGAGACNGTCACCGACGCAGTCATTACTGTGCCGGCATACTTTAATGANAGTCAACGGCAAGCAACAAAAGACGCAGGAAAGATCGCTGGCCTAAATGTGCTCAGGATCATCAATGAGCCAACTGCAGCTTCACTTGCTTATGGCTTGGACAAAAAATCAGATGAGAAGATAGCTGTCTTCGATCTTGGTGGAGGAACGTTCGATGTTTCCATTCTCGAAATCGGTGATGGAGTATTTGAAGTCAAATCAACCAACGGGGACACNTTCCTTGGCGGAGACGACTTTGACAATCGATTGATCAATTTCTTAGCTGATGAATTCAAAAAAGAAAACAGCATTGATCTGCGCCAAGACAAAATGGCTCTCCAACGCTTAAAGGAAGCAGCCGAAAAGGCNAAACACGAGTTATCATCCAGCACAGAAACGGAAGTTAATCTTCCCTTCATCACTGCAGATCAAAATGGTCCAAAGCACTTGAATTTAAAAATTAGTCGAGCCCGCTTTGAACAAATGGTAGATGACCTTGTCCAACGATGTCTCGGACCTTGTAGAGACGCACTGAAAGACGCAGGCTGTAGCGCCAAGGACATTGATGAGGTAATCCTAGTTGGTGGAATGACGAGGATGCCTAAGATNCAACAGATCGTAAAGGAATTCTTCGGCAAAGAACCTCACAAGGGTGTCAATCCAGATGAAGTCGTCGCAATCGGTGCGGCTATTCAAGGTGGGGTGCTAAAGGGAGATGTGAAAGATGTTCTGTTACTNGATGTCACACCGCTCTCGCTTGGCATTGAGACTCTCGGTGGAGTAATGACCAAATTGATCGAGCGCAATACAACGATCCCTACCCGGAAGAGCCAAGTCTTCTCAACAGCAGCAGACAATCAACCTGCGGTAAGTATTCACGTACTNCAAGGAGAACGTGAAATGTCAGGTGATAACAAGACTCTGGGACGTTTCGAATTGGTTGGTATCCCCGCAGCTCCAAGAGGAATGCCTCAAATTGAGGTGACTTTTGATATTGACGCCAACGGCATCGTTAATGTCAGTGCTAAGGATCTTGGCACCGGTAAGGAGCAAGCAATCAAGATCACCTCCTCCAGTGGCCTCTCTGACTCAGAAGTAGAACGTATGGTTCAGGAAGCAGAACAATATGCTGATGACGATAAAAATCGTCGTGAATCGGCGGAACTGCGTAATCAAGCGGAGACCTTACTTTACAGTACCGAAAAGACAACGGGAGAACTTGGTGACAAACTCCCAGAAGCAGACAAAGAAAAAATCACTGCTGTCAGCGAACAACTCCGCAAGAGCTTGGAAGGAGATGATCCTGAGGCTATTCGCAGTGACATTGAGGCCCTTACCCAGGCTTCCCATAAACTTGCTGAGTTGCTTTACAGTCAATCCGCAGCAACCCCCCCTAGCTCAGATCAACCAAGCGATGATCAAAATCAAGATGGTGGTTCAGGAAACAAGCAAGATGACGATAACATCGTTGATGCAGAATACGAGGAAGTTAAAAAGTAATCTTTTCGCATCCTCAAGAAGGAGGCCCCGTTGGCCAAACGTGATTATTATGAAGTACTGGGAGTCTCCCAAAATGTTAGTCCGGAAGACCTGAAGAAGGCCTACCGAAAAGTGGCGATGAAGCATCACCCAGATCGCAATCCTGGTGATGCAGACGCTGAACTGAAATTCAAAGAAGCTACCGAAGCTTATGAGGTTCTCAGTGATTCTCAGAAGCGCTCACGCTATGACCAATTTGGCCATGCTGCTGAAGGTATGAGCGATGGCTTTGGTAGTGGCCACGGCGGTGGCGGTTTCAGTGATATATTCGGAGACCTCTTTGGAGATCTCTTTGGAAGTACCGGAGGTCAACGTAGCCGAGGTGAGCGCGGTTCAGATCTCCAGTACAACATGGAAATTTCTTTCGAGGAAGCAGCTTTCGGGCATTCGACGGAAGTTGATATTCCAAGAATGGAAACCTGCAACACTTGTGGAGGATTAGGGGCTAAATCGGAATCTGACATAGAAATTTGTCGGGTCTGTAGTGGCACAGGCCAGCAGCGAATCCAACAGGGCTTCTTTAGCGTAGCAACAACCTGCCGCTCCTGTGGAGGCCAAGGAAAGACCGTTCGAAATCCTTGTGGAACCTGTCGTGGTAAAAAGCGGGTACCTAAAACAAGGACCATTCGAATCAACATACCCGCGGGTGTAGATAACAATTCCAGAATCAAACTCTCCGGTGAGGGGGAACATGGGGTTGACGGGGGACCTCCAGGGGACCTCTACGTTGTGATTCGTGTGAAAAAACACCCGATCTTTGAACGTGAAGGATCTGACATTTATTGTGAGGTTCCAATCAGCTTTCCACAAGTNGCCCTAGGCACTGAAATAGAGGTNCCTACTTTGGAAGGCAAAGCCCGCTTAAAAATTCCAGCTGGCACCCAGTCCCACAAAATATTCCGTCTGAGAAATCAAGGAATTGTAAACTTACGTNGTGGAAACAGAGGTGANTTGCATGTGCGAATTGTCGTGGAAACTCCAACCAATCTTTCCGCTCGACAAAGGGAACTACTTGAAGAGATGGAGCACATCAGTGATCAAGACAGTCACCCTCTGAGAGNTAAATTCATGAATACAATCAAAGGTTTTTTCTCCTAAAANATCATGAGTTTTTCTACCGCAGATTTATTCGATGATTTTGACGATCAACTTCAAAGTTGTGAGCTCNCATTCCAAAACTTTGGTGGCGNCAANAGTTTTTTTGGCCAGATCTCCACAATCAGGTGCCACGAAGANAACAGTCTGATCCGCCAGACTCTATCGGAAAGTGGTCACGGNNAGGTTCTAGTGATTGATGGCGCTGGCTCCCTCCGTAGAGCCCTTGTTGGAGATATGATCGCAGAGCTTGCCCGTAGCAAAGACTGGTCTGGAATCGTTGTGCACGGTGCGATTCGTGACAGCGTTGCAATTGGCAATCTGCAAATTGGCTTCAAGGCTCTTGGTACAAATCCTCGAAGAAGTACTAAAACNGGATCTGGCTTCCGAAACATACCTCTCCAATTTGGGAACATCTGCTTCACACCAAACCATTGGATTTATTGCGATGCTGANGGAATAGCGGTATCTCCGACAAATTTACTCGCCTGACATACCCCCCTGCACCCCCACCCTGATCTAACGATCTTCCAGCACTTGAATNCTCCTTGAATAAGGGATAAGTTCGACGACTCCATTTATGTGGAAACAAGTTTGGTCAAATAGACAGTTCACAGAATAGTATTACGCTAACCCAAAGANATGCCCCAACCTAAGTTAATTTCTCTAGCAACCGCGGTTGATCGCTTCACNCAAAATGGTGTTCAATATGCCAGCGGTGCGGCACTGCCAATCGGCTCTGATGCGATTGTTTTCGGGCGGGAACTTTTGCGGCAGGGTCGGAATCAACTCCATGCGATTTTTCACTGTAATTCCCAGCAACTCAATCTCTTGGCTGGAGCTGGGGCTGTGGATAAAGCAGAGTGTGGTTTTTCTGGTCTTGAAGTTTTCGGATTTGCCAACGGACTGCGCAGGTCGGTAGAAACTGGAGTGACCCAACTAGAAGATTATTCNAATCTAGCCATGGCAATCCGGCTTCTGGGTGGTGCGATGAACTGGCCCTTCGTACCAGCTACAGTAAATATCGGCTCTGACATCCAGTATCGCAGCGCATTTTCACCAGAAGAATATCCGTCAACTAGCAAGATCCCNATGATCACAGATCCTTTCAGCGGTCGACAACTCGGTGCCTTTCAAAGTTTACAACCAGAAGTTGCTGCAATACATGTCTCCATGGCCGACCCTCTCGGTAACGCAATCATGTTGGGAACGGAGTGGAGCCGTTTTGAACTCTCCCGTGCCGCCAAAAAGGTGATCTTGGTGGCAGATNAAATTGTCCACACAGACTGTATGAGACAATTTCCAAACCTAGTACGCATTCCAGATATCGTCGTTGATGCCATTGTCTACTGGCCTTTTGCTGCCTGGCCACAAAGTTCACCAGGACTTTATGATGTGGATGAAGATCACATGCGTTCGATGAACAAAGCACTAGCTACGGAAGAAACTACCCAACAATATTTGAAAGACTACGTATTTAGTTACCAGAGTCACCGANACTATCTGGACATGATTGGCAATGAGAAGAGAGAAAAAATCACCCAAACCGAAACCAGTTTTCTGATGGATCCTTACCGCAAGTGGATTCTTTCAGCAGATGAAATTGCAAAATTAGTTTTGGAGGGTGATAGATGAANAGTCACAAGCTTGAATACACTCGCCAGGAAATGATGGCTATTGCNACTGGCCGGGAATTACGTGACGGCGAGNTGGCNATCTTTGGTGTAGGACTCTCAATGCTGGCTGGTTATTTTGCTCAAGCGCACCATGCACCAAATATTCGTGCAATGACGGAGGGTGGAGTTTACGGGGCAACTCCAGTCGGAGGGCTCCCTTGGGGGATTGAATGCAACCGTATCTCCGCGAATGCTACAAGCTTCACGAATGGAGTGGATGCGCTAGGATTTCTAGTCGCTTCGGGACGCTGTGATGTCGGTATTATTGGAGCCGCACAGGTCGATAAGTTTGGAAACGTCAATACAACGGGAATTTGGGATGGGGAGATTGGAGATCACTATCGAGCGCCCAAAANCAGGCTTACTGGCGCTGGAGGAGCAAACGATATTGCNTGTGGNGCGGGTAGGGTTTTGATCATGGTAGCCCATGAGCCAAAAAGATTTGCAGAAAAGGTAACCTACATTAGTTCACCTGGATACTTAGATGGCGGGAATACTCGAGAGCGTTACGGTTTTANAGGAGGTGGCCCGTCTGCTATCATCACTACTTTGGGTATCCTCAGACCTGACCCCAATACAAAAGAATTTCAACTAGATGCCTACTACCCTTTCTCAAACATCGAGGNAATCAAGTCCAATACTAATTGGGCACTGAAGGTCTCTCCAAGGGTGCATGTGGTCCCAGAACCAACTGTAGATGAATTAANGGCATTGCGGAAAGTTGATGAAACTGGNGCGTTGCGCAAACAGTGAGACAAGTGATCAATTTCTAAATTTAACTCAATCTGAGAAGAAAATGACTGAAGAAGCTTTGGTACTTCGTCACGACGTTGAAGGCGTGACCACACTGACTATGAATCGACCACAAGCTCGGAATGCTCTCTCCCAAGGAATGCTGAGAGCAATGCTCGATGCCTTTATTGAGGTTTCTACAGATGAATTAGTCCGAGTCGCTATTCTGGCAGGAGCTGGCCCTGGCTATTGTGCGGGACACGATCTCAAAGAGATCAAGGCTCAAAATTATTCACGAAATTACACAGAACAACTTTTTGCAGATTGTGCANAGTTGATGCAGACAATCATTCGTNTCCCTAAACCTGTCATNGCTCAGGTGCATGGAATAGCGACCGCTGCAGGAGCCCAACTCGTGGCAAGTTGTGATTTNGCNATTTCCTCACAAGAAGCACGCTTTGCAACNCCTGGTGTTAATATCGGTTTATTTTGTTCAACTCCAATGGTCGCTCTTTCCCGCAATTTATCAAACAAGCACGCTATGCAGATGTTACTAACTGGCGACCTGATTGATGCTCAAAATGCCTNTAGAATGGGACTGGTCAACGAAGTTGTCGATGCCGAACAGCTAGCTACAAAGACGATGGAACTGGCAAGAAAGATTGCTTCAAAATCGCCATTGACTGTCGCTATCGGCAAGGAAGCCTATTACCGGCAGGCTGAACTGCCACTTAGCGAAGCGTATGATTACACAAAGGATGTAATGNTTCGAAATCTAGAGGCTCGAGATGCTCAAGAGGGAATCTCTGCTTTCATTGAAAAACGTCATCCTGTCTGGTGTGGNAAATAATCCCATCCACGGTCAGATATGNCTATCGGCANTTTTTAGAATCTCCCAATCAGCAATCTGCAGATAAAAAAAGCCGCCATGCCGACCACNATGGTTAGCAACAGGTTGTTTTTCCACCAACCAGCCAGAAAGGCTGCAAAGGCTCCCAAAAGATGGGGATTTTGCCAACTAAATTGGACAGAATCTCCCTGGGGGATCAAAACGGCGGGTGCAACAATCGCCATCAAGACAGCCACTGGAACAAACCGTAACGCACGCTCAAGAGGCTCCGGAATTTGTAAGGAGCCCGCCAGTCCAAACGGTAAATAACGGACCAGAAAAGTCACCAAGAACATCCCACCAACTAACAAAAACTCATTCATTGGGCTTCACCTACCTCAGTCATTCGATTACTAGCCAATCTTTTTTCCAGAAAAAAACCAGTAGCTACTCCAGCTAACGCAGCAATCATCAGTCCGAGTTTGTTTGGCAAACCGTGCAAAGCCAAACTTAAGCCTGAAGCAACGATAGCCGCGGCGATCATTGGACGATTCTTCAGATAAGGCACAACGATGCCGATGAAAGTTGCAGACATGGCAAAGTCCAAGCCCCATTCCTCCAAACCCGGCACCACCCTCCCAAAGAAAATCCCTATCATCGTACATAGTTGCCAATTAAAATACATGATGAGTGCGGAGCCTAGGTAGTACCAGTGCTTGTGGATGATTGGAGAAGGTTCCGCATAGTATCGGACCGCAACTGCAAAGGTCTCATCGGTGAGCCAGAAAGCCAGCGGAATGCGCCAACGTTGAGGCAAGTGACGAACCTGCTGGAGAAGTGTAGTTGAATAGAGGAAGTGTCGTAAATTCACCACGAAGGTTGTCAACACAATGACTGGCCAAGCGGCTCCAGTGGAGACCATTCCCAGAGCTATGAATTGAGCCGATCCAGCGAAGACAACAGCTGAGAAAGCTAGAGCACCCCAGAGAGAAAGTCCTCCGCTCTCAGAGAGAGTTCCAAAGATAATTCCAAACGGAATTGCTCCCACGATCAATGGGAAGGTATCCCGAACTCCCTTCCAAAACTCATTTTGTGGTGTCGAATTCATGGGATCACATCAACCTAAGGCAGTCGACCAAGGAAGAACTGACCGGCATCGATTCTTTCAATGAAGAATGGGAGCAGCAGTAACTTCACCAGACTGAACCTGCCACAGCTCAGCGTAAGTTCCCTCAAGCTCCAACAAGTCATCATGGTGTCCCTCCTCTACCACCTGACCATCTCTCAGCACCAAAATTCTATCAGTATGTCGGATCGTGGAAAGTCGGTGAGCAATAATCAACGCAGTTTTCCCTTTTGTGATTCTGGAAAGACTTTGTTGGATCGCTCTCTCTGTTTCAGTGTCAACAGAACTGGTTGCCTCATCAAAAACCATGATTGGAGCATCTTTAAGGATCGCCCTTGCAATACTGAGACGCTGCCGCTGTCCCCCCGAGAGCCGAATACCTCGCTCACCCACAACCGTTTGATAACTATCTGGCAAGGTCATGACGAAATCATGTAGCTGAGCTGATTCTGCCACAGCCTGGATTTGGGCTAGGTCTCTATTCGGGGAACCGTAGGCTATGTTCTCCGCAATTGTGCCATGAAACAGGTAAACATCCTGACTGACCAGAGCAATATGACTCCTAATGTCCTGCAGGGTTAGATCCCGAAGATCCACCCCATCAAGGCAAATTGCTCCACCAGATGGATCATACAAGCGCAGGAGCAACTTGATCAGTGTTGACTTTCCAGCACCTGTTGCTCCAGCAATACCGATCGTTTCTCCAGACCGCACCTTGAAATCCAGGCCTCGCAAGACCGNCTCACCCCGACGATAGGTAAAATGGACTTGACCAAAGTGTATCTCCCCTTGCATCGGTTCAGGAAGGACTTGAGGTTCTGCNGNATCTTGAATCTTGCTGGGAGTCTGCAAAAGGCCAAACGTCCTACGAGCACTGGCCTTGGCACGCTCATACTCATCAAGGGTGATCCCCATCCGAGTCAGNGGCCACAACATCCGCTGGATTAGCATTGAAAACAGCACCAACTCACCAACTGTTAGTACTCCTTTGTCTTCCAGAACCCAGTAACTTCCAAGCAGAAGAACCCCCCCAAAACCAATTGCCACTGCCATTCGAATGAGAGGGACATAGACGGAACTGAAGCGAATTGCGGCATGATTGGCTTTCTTATATTCCAGTGATGCTTCAGAAACTCGTTGAGATTCAAATGCTTCTGCTGTGAAGCTCTTGATGACCAGGATACCTGCAATGTTGTTTTCCAGACGACTNCTCAACCCGCCAACTGCTTCTCGAACTCGCTTATAGCGTGGTGAGATGAGGTTTTGATAAAACCAGCTTCCCCAGAGAATCAAGGGCATAGGAATCAAGCCAATCAGCGCCAATTGCCAGGAAACATCCACCAGAACAAAAATGGAAAATAAAAACAATACCAGCAACTGNAGCAGTTCGTTGAAACCCGTGTTCAAAAACCTTTCAATCTGATTGACGTCATCATTNAGCATCGCCATGGTCTCTCCCATGCGGTGATTCTCAAAGAATTCAATCTCACGCATCTGAATGTGGTNATAGGCATCTGTCCGTAGATTGTGTTGGACTCGTTGAGCAAGGTTCATGAAGCCGTACTGATAGGCCCATTCAAAGAGGCTCTCAAAGCCAAAGATGACAACTCCAAGAACCGCAAGAAAAACNGCAAGCGGCCATGGATCTGTGGTGCCCACAACATTAGCGATCCATTCAGGGGGTTCTCGGCGGACAGAATCTATCACCCAGCCCACAAGAACTGGGGGCATCAAGTCGAGAACTTTGTTCAGAATGCTGTTAAAACATGCCCACGAAAACCAGCCCCGATGAGGTAGGATGTAGTACAGCAGGCTGATCATTGGATGTGGAGTGGAATTCATCTAGTAACTTTCCTTAAATACCTCGAAGTGTTGAATTGGGCCAAGAAGGCTTCCAACTCAATGTATGCAATTCCATTCAGAACAATTCTTGAATTACCTTTTAACCACGTTAACCTGCCTTAAATTAAATAATTTTGCACTTTCTCAAAAACGCGAGTTCACATGTCGTTTTTTTGTCGTGGACCCTTGCTGTTTAGCTTGTTTGGAATCGGAATTTTTGCTTGCAGTAGCAATCCGCCCAATCATGTTGATTTTAATTATCCAACCATCAAAAGACTTCATGTGATGGAACTTTGTGAATTGCTTTACACCCCACGATATGCCCGATACGTTGCTCCCTCTNTGGATTCACGGGTNCAAAAACTGGTTCCGATTTCAAACGGTGTGATCGCCCAATTTTATGATGGCCGCCGGTATGAAGTACCATTGGACTCCCAACTGCCTCCGGGCGAACACTATTGTNNCTTTGAATCCAATCCGACCCCCTGTGCCTCCAACNACAAGGACTGGGACCGCCGCTGTGAGCGAAAAACTCCGATGCGTATTGACCGATTTGCCAACTGANTCCCAAAACACNNCNCATGAATGCTTTGATTCTTGTCGATCTACAAAATGATTTCACNCCCAGTGGNGCGCTCCCAGTTCNCTANNGGGATAGCATTGTTCCGCTGATCAATCAACTTCAGCAAAAGTTTGACCTAGTTGTAGCAACCCAAGACTGGCATCCNTCTGACCATCAGAGTTTTGCAATTCAGCACGAGGGAAGACAACCAGGAGAATTGATTGATCTGCATGGAATACCGCAAGNCCTCTGNCCAGTTCACTGTGTTCAANAAACGGAGGNAGCCCAATTCATCTCTAACTTGGATCAGAGTAAGGTCAAAAGAGTTTTCCGCAAAGGGCAAAATCCACGAATTGANAGCTACAGCGGCTTCTTTGATAACNACCACCAGAGCAGTACNGGAATGGGNGAGTATCTANNTGAGCAAGGGGTAGACGAAGTATTTGTGGTAGGTCTGGCAACCGANTACTGTGTACACTTTACGGCANCAGATGNTGCTGAACTCGGGTTTCGAACTATCGTGATTTCAGATGCGACTCGTGGAGTGAATTTACAAAAGGGAGATGTCGACCGTGCCCTTGTAGCTNTGCAGGAGCANGGNGTCCGAATCCNTCTNAGTTCNGAGTTACCCTGANCCGTCACAAAGATTTAAACAGNTCTCAAAAGTGCTAGCGGCTTCTGACGTAACGTTCGGTGTGCTGCAAGACTAGCTGTCACAACGCTAAGGGCTACCACTGCCATCAAAGTAACCNCATTNCTCCACCAGTTGATTCTCCAGAGATTCTCNAAGANNACCCACGAAATGANGAAAGAAAAGATCAAGCTNAGTAGAAGGCCCGAAGCTGCTGCAAACAATGCAAGCAGCCCAAACTCTGTTTGAANAATGCGCATCACTAGGGGGAATCGCGCCCCCAANGTCTTGAGCAGATTCATCTCCCAAACACGGCTTTGNACTTCCTGGCGAGCAATGGAGTACAAGACNACCAGACCAGCCAGAATTGCCAAATACGCCATAAAATTAATTGCAAAGCTGACCTGATCAATGATTTCGAAGGCTCTTGCTAAAATTCTTGTCACATCAATCACAGAAATATTNGGATAGGCACGAACAATACTGTTTTGAAGTGAAAGTCGTTTTTCAGGAGGAACATTCCGGATACTGCCCAGGAAAACCTTGGGGGCATCTTCCAGAGCACCNGGCTGCATCACAATAAAGAAGTCTGGTTGAAACGTAGTCCATTCCACCTTNCGCAAGTTTGCTACCTGGGCCTCGACTGGAATGCCTGCAATATCNAAGGTTAGCCGGTCCCCAACTTGCCACTCACGCCAGCCAGCAAACTCTTTCTCCAAAGAAACNTGAACGGGTTGATCGCCCATGAAATCATAGCTTCCACTGAGGGGCTTCCCNTCNACAATACCAAGGTTCNCCTGATCCGNAGAAAGATAGGACAAATTGTATGTNCGACTCCTTCGCCGACGTTCACGGTTTTCATCTCGTACTACATCATCTCTNTCTTGGCCTTGATAAATCTCTCCATTGACCATTGANAGTCGAGCTCTCACCAATGGAGAAAGGCTCTCTAGAGCAAAACCTTCCTGAGCAACCACGTCTGTGAGGCCTTCAATCTGCTCTTCCTGGATATCGAAGACAAAAAACGTTGGGACTCGGCTATCATCAGGCCGCTCCAGTTCTTCAACCAGCCCCTGCTGCAACTGGGGAATCAGATTGATCAGTAGGGTTCCCAAAGACATCGACAGGAAACAGGAAATTGCTGCAACTCGGTTACGGTTTAAACTGCGAAGAGCGATCTTGAAGACTGGTCTTTGACGATTCGAAAGATGACCACAAACCTTGAAGAGTAGCCAAGCCAACAAAGCAAGGACTAGTAAGGCTCCAATGAAAAGCAACAAAAACAATCCTCCCCTTTTGAATCCGGCAACCCAGATCGTCAGCCCTCCATACACCAAAAACCCGGGCAAGTAGCTCGCCAGCTTCAGCTTCCAGGTGTTCCCCCGACTAAACACCCGACTTGTATCACGCAGCAGGGCAATAGGTTGAACTCGATGGATTGAAGTCAGTACTGGTAAACAAAAAATTAGGCTACCGATGGTTCCCAATACCATGGCCACACCGAGACTGGCCCAAGGCATATCTTGTTGAAAACCAAGTGGAAGAAAATCTGAGACAAGATGAGGTAGAATCTGTAACAAGGCTAGAGACACGAAGGCAGAGACAATCACAGCCATTCCACCCAGAATCAAAATTTGACTGAGTAAAAGGAGATAGGTTGACTTTCTGGCTGCACCCAAACTCATGAGAATTGCTATTTCCTGAAAACGGCTGTGCAGATAATCTCGGAATAGATAGGCTGCGCCCAATCCTGCTAGAAACAGAGCAACAAGAGAAACCATCCCCAAATAATCATTCAGGTAGCCCAAGGCTCGACCAACTTGCTGGCTTGCTCCGGCAGGGGTCTGAACTCTAAGCGAGTATGCTTCTTCCCCGAGTTCATCCAGATCCTTCTGTAATTTTTCGGCAGCTAGTTCTTCATCAATTCCTAGAGCTAACTTATAATATTGACGGTGGAAAACCCGGCTTTTTCCAACTGCGGTTAGGCCTGTGTTCTGGACCTGCTCGTAGC
>NYVT01000011.1:0-13138 GCA_002684675.1 Deltaproteobacteria bacterium | reverse complement strand
TCCCAAGATGTGAAGGCGTCTTGCCAATAAATCTCTCGGCAAACCCCCAGGTTCTACCCAGGATTTTTGTTGGATTCCGAGTAGGCGATAGGGATTTGGACTGAGCTCTTTCCAGAAACTTTGCTCAGATGGCAAGGCCACCCCAGGGAAATCNGTTTCCCATCCCATTCGATGACTGGTCACTTGTAAGTGNAAATGTGGAGGCCAGTTGCCGTTTCGGGGTGATGTGCCGATCTTGGCAATACGAGTCCCAGCTTGTACAGAGTCGCCTGGTTGCCAGAGATCTAGGCACTCAGGATCAAGATGGCCGTAGAGCGTGAAGAAGCTCTCTCCGCCAAGATCCTCATGTTGCAACATGAGTGTAGGACCATAGTCCTGCTCTTGAGCGTTGTCATGGACAGTGACAAAGGTCCCATCCAANGGTGCAAATATGGGTGTGCCAGCTATTCCAAAAACATCCAGCCCTAGATGTACGGTGCGTGATTCTAGATCCTGCTGAAATTCAGGGGCAGTGTAGCACAGTCGAATCTCATCATAGAGCCCAAGAGCAAAGATTTTGTTTGCACTTTCAATGGCTTGTTGAATGCGATCTGACTGTTCCTCAACGTCACCACTCAGCAAATTGCTGGAGGGGCTCTCGATTCCCAGTGGCAATATTAGTGTGTTGTCGGGAGTGAGAGCTTGGCCCATCACTGCAGAAAACATCTGCTTTTCCAGCACTGTTTCCAGAGAAACTTTACGGTGAATGCAGGAATGACCACAGGCGAATCTGGAGCGGGCTACACCCTCCTCCAGTGAGAGAGTATTCAAGCGTTGAAGTAATTCTCGAATTGGTTGCTGGCTGATCAATAGATATTTGTTTTCTGGCTGCTCTTGAATTTGTTTTGCAGCCATTACGATGCTCACACCGAGTCGCATGAGTGC
Source organism: Deltaproteobacteria bacterium (assembly GCA_002684675.1). GTDB lineage: Bacteria > SAR324 > SAR324 > SAR324 > NAC60-12 > JCVI-SCAAA005. Next base: position 12,214 of record NYVT01000011.1, on the reverse strand, counting down.
CATTGGCCAGACAAATTCGGACTCCTGCAGAGAGAGTGGCCTAGCTCGACTGAAACCACCGAGTGTTGTCTGCACTGCCCTCCAAGGAGATAGTTGACCAAGAAGAGTATAAGCCAAAGTCACAGCGGCTTCTGCACAGGTCCAGGAAACGACCATGTCTCCAAAGTCGATCAAGCTCAGCTGTGCTAGTCCTTCAAGCCCACCATGAACCAGTACATTGTAGTCATTGGAGTCGTTCTGAATCAAAGAACGAGGTAAGTCTGTTTCCAGTGGTCGCCCATATCTGTCGTACAATCTTAGCGCTTGCTCCAGAAAATTCTTGAGCAAGGGATCAGTTACCAAGAAAATACCTGCTTCGATAATTTCTGAAGCTTGATCAGGGTGCCACGGCAATTCTGGATGGGGATCCTGAACAGCAAGGGTAGAGAGCGAAGCGGCAACTTGTCCCATTAAGTGCCCAGCAGAATGAAACAGTTCGGGGGTATGCGGTCGGAATTCAGCGAGTGGAATACCCAGCTGCCAGCTTTGCAGACGTAACCAGCAAGTACTCCCATTCTGTAAGTTTCCCTGGGAAATAAAATGTCCAGCCAGATCAGCCAGTGGGTGTGGTACTATACTACCCAGTTCAGAGTTCAGGTGCTGCATCGCTCGAATTTCAGTCTGCAGACTTTCCAGATGAACCCCAGCATTCACCACCTTGAAAGTGTTTTTAGCTCCACCTGCTAGGTAGAGTTGAAAGTTACGATCTCGTTCTCCAGGTAAGGTAACTAGTTGTCCTGTCAAGCCGTAGTGTTGAGCAAGCAGCTCCAGCGCTTCTACTTCGGTAAGTTGGGGAGGTGTCATCTTTTGGGAATGGGTGTGGTTCTTCGTTCCAGCCACTTGAGCAGACTGGCAGCCGCAAGGGTAAGGACTACATAAAGAATCGCGGCCGTATTAAACGGAGCAAAAGGAAGAAAACTACTCGCTTGGAATTCGCGCATTCGTTGGGTGGCATCACGAACTGAAAGAATCGATAGGAGCGCCGTGTCCTTCAGCATTGCGATGAATTCATTGCCCAGTGGCGGAATGACGATACGTAAGGCCTGTGGCAGAATAACCAATCTGGCGGTTTGCCATCGGTCCAGTCCAAGTGTTCGGGCAGCCTCTACTTGTCCTTTGGGAACAGCCTCGATACCAGCCCGGAAAATCTCAGCCATGTAGGCCGAATAGCCCAGACAGATCGCAAACACTCCCCGGATCATATTGGGCAAGTCAATGAACCCATCGGTGGCCTGTTTTACAGCTCCACTGAGTGGCAATCCCACGTAGAGGATAATCACCAGCATGGGAATCCCACGAAGGATATCAATATAGAACTCAGCAAAGACAGCCAACGGATGCANCCGGTGCTGCCATCCTCCGAAGGTCAGCAATCCAAGTAAAAAGCCGAAGACACCAAAGACCATTGCGGGTGTCCTGTATTCATCTGCTAGAAACTCAGTGCGCCAAAGAATGNNNGCTTCTGNAGGAAGGANTGATTCTGGGATAAAAGCAGCGCTGATCCGTTTGTCTTCTGCATAGAGCTTCAGAGCTTGCTCAATATCTTTAGCNGCGCGAATCTGCATCTCNACACCATTGTCAAACTCACCGTAACGCAGCGTGTCNGCTAAACGTTGNGGGGTGNCCTTGATGAAAGCAGCGCGGCCTTCTGTGGTTCCAATCAAAACATACTGTTCCTGTGGCATTTGGGAGAAGAGTAGACCAATGCCCAAAAGTAGCCCAGCAATCACTACGTAGCGTCGATAAATTTTGGGGTTGAGCTGCAGGGATAGCATTCCTGCTAGAACCAGTCCAAGAATGGCGGAGGCTACATAAGCGAAAATGGCTGCTCGCAGGGTTAGCAACAAGCCAGTAGCGAAACTCAGTCGTGCAACCAGAATTAAGAATAGTAGGCTCCCTCCTTGGACAATCAGCAGTAAACGCCANATCCAACNGTTGATAGGCGCTGNGAATTTTTTAGTGAGAGCGACTACACCGAGCAAGGTAGTCCCAAGAAGGTAGGGCCACCTTAGAGCCTCCAGCCATCCTTGCATCCAAGCTTGTCCTTCTGGAGTAAGCGCTGGATAATTAACCTTGGGATCTCGGAATGGATTGCTTCGGGCATCTAATAGNTCTCCAATCACTGAATCCCAGAAAGGTGCCAAATCCCATTGAGTGAGTAGCCAAGACATCAACAACAAGTGCAGTACCAGACCCAACCGAGAGACTTCACGAGGATAGGAGAGCCAACTTGGAGATTTATGAGCAAGAAGGATGGGGATCAATCCACTCAGCAACCCCAGCAGCAAAATTAGGAAGATTTGAAAGACTTCTGCAGCACCTTCCTCAATGCCAACAATGAATGCTAGGGAACGGCTGTAATTGGTAGAGGTGGCGAAGAGATAGATGAAGAAGGGCGCGCTGGCCAGTAGCACAAGATTGCTAGCACGAAGTTGGAGCCACTCTGGGCCAATGCGCCTTGGTGAAGGGTCGGTCATGAGGCGCGAGTCAAATTATTCGCTCCAGTATTTCAGGACGAGCTTATCGAGCGTACCGTCAGCTTTGACTTGGGCAAGACCAGTGTTGAAGGCGTCGACCATCCCGTCCCCCTCACGGAAGACTAGCCCCAGAGGATCACTGTTGAGACCACGAATGCCAACAACCAGTTCACCAGCAAATTGCTGCTCGTAAGCAGCAGCAGAGGTGCCATCAATCACCAGGCCATCGACATCGCCATTACGTAGAGCTTGAACTGCGGCGGCAAAGGTGTCGAAAAGGGCAACATTGTTGCGGCCAACCAATTCTTCAGCGAGTTGAGCATTGGTCGTTCCAGTTTGTGAAGCCAGTTTTCGACCAGCCCCTTTCATGTCATCCAGTGTCATACCCTCGTCATCAATACGGACCATGATTGCCTGGCTAACCACGAGATATGGATCACTGAAGTCCATTTGCTTGTCACGTTCTGGTGTGATGGAAACACCAGAGACAACCATATCGAATTCACCCTGCTGTAGCGCAGCAAAGATCCCATCCCAGGCTGTAGTCACGAACTGTGGTACACAGTTGATCCGATCACATATCGCATCAACTAAATCCACATCAAAACCAACGATCTCTCCAGTTTTTTCATCCACCATTTCCATNGGAGGATACGTGGTGTCTGAGCCAATTCGGANCACTTTGCCACCNAGGTCAGCGGCGTGNGCCCAACCTGCAAACAGCATTAAAGTTGCGGCAATAATGAATCTTTTCATAAGGAATCCCCTGCTGAGAAGTGAGCATTGAAACGAAACTACCATGAACGACCGAAGGACTGTTATAGGGGAAATCCTAACTCGGATGCAAGAAAAACTAGCTCAGCCAACTTCACCCACTAGGATTATTGTTTTCAAACCCTTCTCTGTGGAGTCTAGTGTTGGACGAAATAAATCAACACTTCATTCTGACTAACCATTGAACACAACTGGAAAAACGTGGGTTTATTGCTATCGTAAGATTCTAAGCAAACAGGAGCCAATATCTAGGGTAGCTTTTCTTTCAGGAGTTCCTCTGATTTCCCAAAATCTTAGCAGCTTGCGATATTCAAGCAGTATCTCAATGGATTCCAATCGACTATGAAGACCCGTCACATTCTCTACTGGTTTCTTCCCACGCTAATTGTTGTCTCCACACTAGGAATTCACGGTTTCGAATACTTGTGGACTGGGAATGCCCAATCAGAATACAGAAGCCTCTTCAACAGCTTCTACTGGACCATTGTGACCGTCGCAACAGTGGGCTTCGGAGACATGTCGCCAGAAACTTACTGGGGCCGAATATTCACTATTTTTGTGATTATCGGGGGAGTCCTGAATTACTCACTTATTGTCTCTACTTTGACAACCAAATTAGGTGAATACCGCTCATCACGTGAAAAGGGGCTAGACCCAGTTAAGAAGCAGGGTCACATCCTTGTTTGTTCGGATGATCCTGCCTGGATGACTAAAATTCTGGGACAGAATCAGCAGTTGGTTTATGAGCGTAAAATCGTCATCGTTTCTCCATCCACTCAACACCCTTTGCTGACTACAGAATACAATGACGTCAATTGGGTTGCCGGTGACCCTCAGCAGGTGGATACCTTGCTCAAGGCTGCAGCCAAATCTGCTCATACGGCCTATGTCTATTTCAAGAACAGCAACCAGGGATTGATCACGGTGTTGCAACTGGAAACACTTAGCAAGGGAGAACTGATCACCCTGGCCCAGTATGTAGGAAGCGATTTTCGTAAATTTTTTGCTGACGTGGGCTGCGATCATGCGCTGAACCCATATGACCTGTATGTACCGATGATGCTGCAAGCGTTTCGTTCGCAGGGAGGACCTTCTTGGATTAGAGGAGTGGTTCACCATTCACAGGAGCACAAGCTGGAAACACAACCACTGCCAGTGAAATTTGCGGACAGAACTTGGATAGAATACGTACATGCAACCAAGCNATCAATGGGTCACATGCCATTNGGGATTGTGATGGAAGAGGTAGTACTGATTAATCCCAGCTCTGAGCACATCTTGCGTCNGGATAACCAGGTGATCCAATTGCAATCTGTTGCTGACCGCAAGGGTGGAGACTTGGAAGAGCATGGGATTGAAGTGTTTGGGATGGACGATATTCGNATCGATGGACATCTATTGATCAATTCGGATAATCCTATTTTTATCCGGCGCATGCTGAGGGAACTGTCTCGTGGGGAGTTGGGTGATCANATCGTAGTGTTGACAAGCTTGCCACAGTCGGAGGAAATTCCAGAAAATCTTTCAGTGGAGTGGATTCAGGATCCTACTAACAGCGAGGAATCTTTCCGCAAAGCACGCGCATCCTTGGCCAAGGTGGCTTTTGTTGACCATCTGCAAGATGGCCAGACCTTTATGGCTGTACTGTGCCTAGAACAGGAAACAGATGGTGAAATTTTTACGATTGCAACCTTCCGTGATGATAACTTTGACCAGCATCTCCTCAAGGTGGGTTGTGATTTCTGCCTCAAGTTCGATGATCTGGTTGTTCCGATACTCGCCCAGGCTGCCAACAACAGTGGTTTGGGTAACCTGGTGAGCCAATTATTGTCCAACGATCTGAGTACCCAGAGTCTGTTTGTCCGTCGCCTTAGCTACGATTGGACGACGGCCAATTGGGAGGAAACAATCCTCAAGATCAAAAAAGAATACGGCTACCTTCCTGTTGGGTTGATTCGTCGAGGAACCAACAAACTACTGGTAAATCCACATTTTGTTCAATTGGTCAACCCTGGTGACAGTCTGATCTTTATCGCCAAGGAGTCTGCATTGCGTGGTCAACATCTGTTTGATTTGAATCATACGGATCAGGTTTTGGCACAGTCATCTCCAACTAAAATTTCTGAGAAAACAGAGAAAGGTAATGATGAAGACCACTTGACACAGCAAGCGCTCAAACTGTTGCGACAAGGAGGTGATGCAAGTGCTGCTTATCGTCTGCTGATGCAGGCAGCTACCCTTGGTAGCGCAGAAGCAAAATATGAACTGGGAATTTTAAACTTCCGTGGCAAAGGCATACCTAAAAACCTGGATGAAGCCTATTACTGGTTTCGTGAGTCAGCTATCTCTGGCTATGAGCAGTCTCAGAATGTGCTCTCTACCATTAGAATTTTAAGAGAGACCGAACAAAAATTTGAAGAGACAGAAGATCAGATACCAGAATTCAATCCAGAGATGTTGAAGATGTTTACCCCAAAACAGCGACGCTGGTTTGCAAGGATGGTAGTGGCCATGGTTCAGGCAGATGGTCGTGTTGATCTACATGAGCGCGCCTTCGTGCACTCAGCTATTCAACTCCTTTCAGACAACGAAGAAATCCTTGATCTGGAAGAGTATTTCCTGCATGGAAAACGTCCAGAAGTTGAGCCAATTGAACTATCCAAGGAATTGAGGGATCGTGTTATGGATAGTCTCCTCAACGTGGCAACGATTGATCGGCATTTTGATCAGACAGAGTGTGAGTTATTGAGAAATATTGCACTGGCATTAGGGTGTGATGAACAGACTGTGGAGCAACTTTTGGAGATTGGCAATACCCGGGTGCAACAATTTCACTCGACGCAACTTCATGCTCCAAACGTTCGTGCTCGTGTTTGATGAGCCCCAGATTTGTCACCTGAAGAAAAAATGGACCCACAGACCTGGTTGATTTATTCAGTGGCTGCCCTAGGGCTCTCCCTCTCTCCAGGGCCAAATGGTTTGCTGGCTCTCACCCATGGCGCTCTCTACGGATGGCGTCGGACCCTAAGTACGATCGCTGGTGGAGCGGTGGGGTTCACAATCCTCATTGCACTTTCTCTATTTGGAATCAGTGCGCTGCTTCAATCCACACTGATTGGTCTGACTATTCTCAAACTGGTTGGTGGGGCTTACCTGATCTGGCTCGGTATTCAAGTCTGGTGCGCTCCACCTGTAGGCGAAACACTCGCGCCTGTATTGCAGAATTCTCGCAAGAGGACGCTCTTTCGTCAGGGGGCTCTTTCGGCGGTGACCAATCCTAAAGGTATTCTTTTTTTTGCTGCCTTTTTGCCTCAGTTTGTTGACAGGCAGCGAGAACTCGTCCTGCAGTTTGTCTTGATGGCTGCTACTTTTGTGTTGATTGAAATTGTCACAGAGCTCTGCCTGGCCAGCCTGGCTCAATGGATCCGTCCTTGGCTACAGCGAGTGGGACAGCGTTTCAATCAAGTCTGTGGAGGACTCTTCATGACTATTGGCTTGGCGCTTCCTCTGAGAAATTGAGCAGAAACCTTGAAGTACTCCCTGCATTGTAAGTTGTTGACAAACCGGTGACCTAATTATTTTTGTGTAAGCAAAAATAAAGGAGACAATGTAGAAATCCTTGCTCAACTCGATCCAGACTCTCAACTTGATGCGACCGTCCAATTCTTCAAGGCACTCGCGGAACCAGTTTATCTGCGCATTCTGAATTTACTTGCTCACGGAGAAGATCTCTACAATTGCCAGGTAGAAGCGGTCACAGGTTACCGAAATCCTAAAATTCCCCGTCACTTCCAGTTCCTTAAACATGCAGGTCTGATCCAGTTTCGCCGGGAAGGCACCTGGATTTTCTACTCACTCCGTCAACCTGAAAGTGATCGACACCAAGCAGGCCCTGCTACCTTTGCTTGCTAAGTGGCATCCTATCTGTACTGAGGATCTGGAGTGCCGGAGGATTACTGCTCAACAGTCCTTGAGTGAGATCTGTGCACGCTAACCCTGCTTCTGTATTGAGGATTTCTTTGTAGAAACAACACCCCTACACCCTAACAGAGAATCGAGAACAAATATGGCACACATCGCTATCAACGGCTTAGGCAGAATTGGAAAACTTTTACTCAGGGCACTCATTCATCAGGAAGTGCAGCCCCACGAGATTAGCTTGCTCAATGATGCTGTAGGCAGTCCTGAACTGCACGCACACCTGCTGGAATTTGACACCGTTCATGGGCGCTGGCCCGCGAAGATCACCTTTGATTCAGAAAGTATCATAGTTGATGATCGAAAGATCCCAATGCTGGCGGTTGAAAGGATTGATCAGCTACCTCTGAAAGAAGCGGGCATTGATCTGGTTATTGATTGCACAGGTTTTTTCAAGACACCGGAGCGAGTGCAGCCGTATTTTCGGGCAGGAGTCAAAAAGGTATTGGTCTCTGCCCCTATCAAGAGTGAACCAGCCCTCAACCTGGTCTATGGGATAAATCATCATCTGTATGATCCTTTGCAGCATCATTTGATTACAGCAGCCAGTTGCACAACCAATTGTTTGGCTCCAGTCGTTAAGGTTCTCCATGAGGAGATCGGCATTCAGCATGGATCAATCACAACCATTCATGATGTGACCAACACGCAGACCATTGTGGATCGCCCTGCCAAGGATTTACGACGGGCTCGCTCGGCACTGAACTCACTGATCCCAACGACAACAGGTTCCGCGACGGCGATCAACCTGATTTATCCTGATCTACATGGACGCTTGAACGGTCACGCAGTTCGAGTACCCCTGCTGAATGCATCGTTGACGGATTGTGTTTTTGAACTGAAGCGTCCCACCACGGTCGGGGAGGTGAATCAACTCTTTAAAACCTATGCCAATGGTTCGTTGCAGGGGATCCTTGGCTTCGAACAACGTCCATTGGTTTCCACAGATTATGTCAATGATCCCCGTTCGTCGATAATTGATGGACTTTCCACGATGGTGGTCAATGGCACTCAAGTGAAGATCTATGCCTGGTATGATAACGAGTGGGGCTACGTGATGCGGATGGCCGATTTAACAAAAATGATTCTCAACCAACTGTAGTGATGAATGCTGAAATAAGCTCAAACTCAAAAGGATTTATCGCCTACCTGGCGGTCACTGCAGCCTATTGGTCATTCATGCTGACTGATGGTGCTCTGCGGATGTTGATCCTGTTGCATTTTCACACCCTTGGGTTTTCGCCGATTCAATTAGCCTATCTGTTTGTTCTCTACGAAGTCGCTGGTATGGTTACCAACCTCTCTGGGGGTTGGGTTGCCGCCCGTTTTGGACTTACGAGCACGCTATTTGTGGGACTTGGTCTGCAGGTATTGGCTTTGTGTGCCCTCACCCAATTAGATCCGGGTTGGACAGTTAACCTCTCGGTGGTGTTTGTGATGTTGGTTCAGGGAACTAGTGGTGTCGCTAAGGATTTAACCAAGATGTCTTCCAAGTCAGCAGTGAAGCTGCTGGCACCCAAGGAGGATGGCCGTTTGTTTCGCTGGGTGGCGCTATTGACGGGTTCGAAGAATGTGGTTAAAGGCTGCGGCTTCTTGTTGGGTGCCAGCTTGTTGGCTTCCGTTGGTTTCCTCTGGTCGATTGTCGGCATGGCGTCTGTACTGGGTTTGATTTTAATGACTCTGCTCCTCTTCATGCCACCTGGACTACCCAAGGGCAGAAAGAAAGCAAAGTTTTCCGAGGTTTTTTCAAAGTCCCATAACGTGAATTGGCTCTCGGCTGCACGAATCTTTCTTTTTGGAGCCCGAGATGTTTGGTTTGTTGTGGGGATCCCGATATATTTCTATGCAGTTCTGTCAGATGGTAGCGAAGCTGGCAACTACAAGGCCTTTTTCCTCATTGGGACCTTTATGTCATTCTGGATTATACTCTATGGAGTGGTTCAAACGATCGTTCCCAAGTTGTTGCAGGCTGACTCCCGCTCCGAATGGGAACTGGTTGGCGCTACCCGAAACTGGGGGTTGATCCTCTTTTTGGTCTTAGTGACTCTTGCCATTACGAGCTTTTTTTTACAGGAAAATCCCTTCTGGCTGACCCAAATTTTAGTGGGTGGACTTGCCATTTTTGGAGTAGTCTTTGCGGTTAATTCTTCGCTTCACTCCTACCTTATTCTTGCCTTTACTCAAAGCGAACGAGTGACCATGGATGTGGGTTTTTACTACATGGCCAATGCTGCTGGGCGTTTGCTGGGAACACTTCTCTCCGGTTGGACCTATCAAATTGTTGGACTCGTTGGGTGCCTGACAACCGCAACACTGATGGTAGGAGTCAGTGTGCTAGCAACCATCCGGTTGAATTCAGGATACAAGCCCCAGGCTGTCAGCTGATGGAACCTGTTACCGCCTCACCATTCACTCCCTCCCTGGCTTTTTGTGGCTATTCGGGTTCTGGCAAGACCGAGTTGTTGCTCCAATGTTTGAAATTACTAAAAGCAGGTGGATTTTCACCNGCTGTNCTCAAAAGNTCTTCGGAAGTTCACNCCNCAATTGCCAGCAAGGATAGCCAGAGNTTNTTTGATGAAGGAGCTGCNGGTGTCGGTTTTGTTGATCCCNCTCAGANTCTTCTGCATTTACCTGGAAGNGACTTCTTTCAAGGATCTGTAGCCCCAGAAGTNCAGCTCCGACGCCAAGTNCCCTTCGATATTTTACTACGNGAAGGGGGTAAGCAATCAAGTGACTGGAAGGTGNTTTGTCTTCACCCCAGCCAGGGAATTCCTGTGCTGGACAACTCAAGAGTTCTTGCACTTTGGNCNGGNGTTCCCGGTTCAANAAATCCAGCATTGTTAGCTCGGTTGAAAATTCCCTGCTTTGGCCCGNGAGAAGAAATNAAACTACTGGATCATTGCCTNGAAAAACTCCGAGCAATGCGAAGGCANCAAACACTCAAGGCANCTGTCCTCGTNGGAGGACANTCCACTAGGATGGGCCACCCAAAAGCTTGGATGCAAATCGACGGCANACCGATGGCNCTAAAATTAGCTCATCTACTAGAAGAATTATTGGGAGTGGGTAGNGTCGTCTTNGGAGGGGTCCTGNCTCTTATTCCAAAGGATTGGTCCATCTCCAATCATCAAGAACTTGANCGTTATGCTGTGATCCCAGATCGAGTGCAAGGCTTTGGTCCNTGGGGTGGACTGCTCGGGNTGTGGGAATCAGAACCAAACACAACCTGGCTGGTAGTTGGGTGCGATTATCCAAGGTTACATCTTGAGGCACTGNAGTGGTTGTTGTCGCAGAGAGATCCCCTTCGACTAGCTANCTTGGCNCGTCATGAGATTGGCCCTCTGGAAACCATGATTGGTGTCTANGAACCAGGTTTCCGTTATCTGCTNGAAGCTACNTGGCTAGATGGAGGNAAGCAGATCAATCGGAGAATGCAGCAATGGCCNCTAAATATTTTGNAAGTGCCTGAACACTTNAAGATTTGCTGGCAAGGAATCAACACTCCTGCAGACTTAGAGCAATTGATTCAGCAGTCATCNACANAACAACANTAGCTNTGAGTNTACNCAAAGAATGACNANAGAAACTCTCTTNCTGTTGAGNAGCGGNCTATTTCTNGGCTGGTCGCTGGGNGCNAATGACGCNGGCAANGTCTTNGGGACNGCAGTNGGTAGTCGAATGATCCGTTTTTCNACAGCTGTGGTNGTTTGTAGTNTNTTTATGGTNCTNGGAGCCGTCTGGAGTGGGGAAGGTGTTTCGAGNGGGTTGGTNGAATTGGGNTCAGTGANTGTNCTTGGTGGGGCNTTCATGGTNGCCCTNGCNGCNGCGATNGCTGTTTTNNTGATGNTNCGAACTGGNATTCAGGTTTCGACNACACAGGCNTTGATNGGATCTTTGCTGGGNTGGAATGCCTTTGCAGGNGTTGCAACAGANATCACTNTTTTTTTNCAAGTTGTNTCNACNTGGGTNCTTGGNCCTCTNCTGGCTGCAGCGATGGCNATGGCNATGATGTGGANAGCAAAGTTNATCNTGCGAAATAGTCGAATTGGGTTGATTCGTCTGGATGGCTATACGCGGCTGGCCTTGCTTGGTTCTGGNGCGCTNGGNGCNTATAGCNTGGGNGCNAANAANNTNGCAAACGTNGTNGNNGTNTTNNTGCCNTCNCAGCCNTTNCCNGTNCTTANNTGGCAGGGNTTTGANAGCTCACCAACCCANCTANTGCTACTNGTTGGNGGNATNGCGATGGCCTCNGGAGTGTTGACCTANTCCAGNANGACNATTGAATTGGTNGGATCTGGCNTGGCAAANCTGTCNCCTTTGGCTGCCTGGNTTTGTGTCAGTGCCCATTCAATAGTCTTGCTGCTTTTTGCNTCNGCNAGTTTGAAAGCTTGGNTNNANTCANNAGGTCTNCCNTCACTGCCCTTAGTGCCTGTCTCTAGNTCTCAGGCAATACTNGGAGCNATACTNGGNGTCGGTNTGTTACGNGGTGGGCGNGACATCAATTGGGGNNNAGTCGGAAGAGTAGCNCTGGGCTGGTTNATTACACCGTTNGTNGCAAGNCTNCTTTGCTTTTTGGGCCTCTTCATTCTCCAGAATGTGTTTTNCCTGCGGGTTGTCAACTAGGCCATTCTTTTGGTNGCAATCAGCAGTACTTCATCNGCTACATCTTCTGCTAGATCAGAGATTCCTCCCAGTCGCTGAAGCATAGCTTTATACTGGAACTGGCGCGCTAATTCCAGCGAATCATCTCTGAACACTCGAACCAATAACTGCTGTTCCACTCGATCCACCTCACTTTCCTGACGGGCGACTTCTTCGGCATGACGAGGCACGGAGCGCAGATCTGAGAAGAGTGAGTCCACAGTGGCGCTCAGCGCACGGAGACAACTATGGGTCTTGTGAAACATCAATAGTAGGGAGGCTCGGAAATCATTGGGGAGTGGGGG
>NYVT01000010.1:0-15973 GCA_002684675.1 Deltaproteobacteria bacterium | reverse complement strand
ATGGAGTCAGTGGAATAGTAATAAACAGTGCAAAGGTGAAGACTGTTGTGAAAAGCACGTACCAGGGCGGTCCTGCATCATAATTTTAACTGCAAAAGAAAAGCCAAGCATTTTGAACCAGCGTTCTGGAGGATTTATCCTTCCATGTCTGGGAGCTTTTTGTTGCGATTGCGCAACCAATGATCCAGCAGAACAAGGTTGATCATTGCTTCAACCATAGGTACGGCTCTGGGTAAGACACAAGGATCATGCCGACCTTTGGCTCTCAATTCGGTACTCTCGCCCGCACGAGTAACAGTCTCTTGGGCAAAATTGATCGTTGCTGTGGGTTTGAAGGCAACCCTTAGGTCGATTGCTTCTCCATTACTAATGCCACCCTGAATACCCCCAGATCGGTTCGTATCTGCTCGAATGCGTCCATCATCTTTATGAAAACGATCATTGTGTTCTGATCCACGCATCAGGACGGAGTCGAAGCCAAGGCCAAATTCCACACCACGGGTCGCAGGGAGTGACATCATTGCCTTCGCTAAATCTGCAGTCAGTTTGTCAAAAACAGGTTCTCCCAGTCCAGGAGGAGCCTTTCTGATCTGGGCTCGGATCAGGCCACCGACGCTATCCCCTGACATCCTAGCTTTNTCAATACAAGCAATCATTTGTTGAGTGATTTCTGGATCTGGGCAACGGACCATACTTGCTTCGATTTGTTCCAAGGTCACACTCGCNGGTTCAATATTGGTCTGGAGATCATGGATTTGTTCAACCCATGCTAAGGTTTCAACACCTCCCAGTTGTTGNAGGAGCTTCCGGGCAATAGCGCCGGCTGCTACCCGACCTATAGTTTCACGAGCACTTGCTCGACCACCACCTTGCCAATTGCGGAAACCATACTTTTGATCGTAGGTAAAATCAGCATGGCTTGGGCGATAGATCTCTTTCAGATGGTCGTAGGCTTGTGGACGAGCGTCCTGATTATCCACCATGATAGAGATGGCAGTTCCAGTAGTTTTTCCTTCGAAAATGCCTGATAGAATTTTGGCAGTATCTGATTCNTTGCGCTGCGTAGTGATTTTACTTTGCCCGGGTTTTCGACGATCTAGTTCGCCTTGAATGTCTTCTAGGCCAATATTCAACCCTGCTGGGCAACCATCAATCACGACTCCCACACCTCCACCATGTGACTCCCCCCAAGTTGTAATTCGAAAAGTGTGACCAAAAGTATCGCCCATTTTTATTCCTTTTCGGTATTATCGAATTTTGGAAATTTTATTCTGAGTGATTAGTAATCCTTTGACTTCATTAATTCAAGAGAGCTATGCGAATCCAAAAAAGCATCGAAAACAAACTTAGAAATCAATTGGAGCCAGAGTTTCTTCAAGTTGAGAACGAAAGCTCCCAACACAATGTTCCCTCAGGATCAGAATCTCATTTTAAGGTAACAATTGTCTCTGCTACGTTTGAAGGAATTAGTTCTGTCAAAAGGCATCAACAGGTCTACCGTGTGTTGCAGGAGGAATTACAAGGCGGGGTTCATGCCCTCTCGCTCCGTTGCCATACTCCAACCCAGTGGTCATTGTTAGGCGAGCAGATTCATCTAACTCCTAACTGCCGAGGGGGCAGCGGACATTAGTTATTGTCTTCTTCTTCGGCAGCTTCTGCGGCCTGAGTTTTTCCACAACACTGCTTATATTTTTTCCCACTGCCACAAGGACAGGGATCGTTCCGGCCAATGTGCACTTTCTGGATAGGAGCCTGTTTCAATTCCATTGGTTTTGTGTTAGGAGTTTCTCCATGCACCATCGTCATCTTTTGCTCAGGCATGGTTTCCCGAATTGGCCGAACTGGACTTGGCCCAACCTGAATTTTGTAGAAGAGGGTAACGGCTTCTCGGCTGATTCGAGCCATCAGGTCTGAAAACATTTCAAAAGCCTGACGCTTATATTCGTCCAAGGGCTTCTTTTGAGCATAGCCAACTAGGCTGATTCCCTCTCGGAGGTGGTCCATAGAAAGCAAGTGATCTTTCCATAGGCCATCATTGATTTTGAGAAGAATCTGACGTTCAAGGTCAACTACCATCGAATTAAATCTAGCAGTATGATCTTCATCTTTATTAACTCCACCAGCAACTTGCTCAACAACAAGGTTTTGTCCAAGTTCATTGTGGAAATACGTCAGTTTTTCCTTATAAAGGTCATCCACTTGCTGATGGAACTGTTCTATAAATTCCTCTGCATCAAGTTCTTGTTCATGCCAATTTTCCTTGGGTAGTTTACCAAAGATACTGGTGAACGCCTGATTAAATCCTGATGCATCCCACTGGTCTACGTACTTTTCGCTGCAGTGTTGAGCAAATAACTCATCCACGACATCGCCAGACATTTCCAACATCAATTCCTGTACTGAATCTCCCAGAATTTCTCTTCTGCGCGAGTAAATGATGGATCTTTGCTTTTCCATAACATCGTCAAACTGCAGAACATGTTTTCGGATGTCAAAGTGATATCCTTCAACTTTTTTCTGGGCATTACCAATAGCCTTGGTGATGAATACATGCTCAATTGGTTCATCCTCGTCAATTTGTAGCCTATCCATCATCTTTGAGATCCGTTCGCCCCCGAATACACGGAGCAGATTGTCTTCTAGTGAGAGCGTAAATTGAGAAGAACCCGCATCACCTTGCCGTCCAGATCTTCCACGTAGCTGGTTGTCAATTCTCCGACTATCGTGACGGCCAGTACCCAAAACGAAGAGTCCGCCTTCTTGAAGTGCTTCCGAGGAAGGTTTAATATCTGTCCCCCGTCCAGCCATATTCGTTGCAATGGTAACAGACTTGACTTGGCCCGCCTTTGCAATGATTTCTGCTTCACGTTCATGATTCTTGGCATTCAAAACTTCGTGTGGAATCTTGGCTTGGCTTAGCAGTTTGCTAATTGCTTCTGATACTTCAATGGATACGGTGCCCACCAATACTGGTTGTCCTTTTTCATGAAGTTCTTTAATAGTATTCACAACTGCACGATATTTGGCAGGTACCGTTTTAAAGATCACATCAGGTAGGTCTTTTCTCGTCACGACTCGGTTAGTGGGAATAACCACGACACCCAAATTGTAGATTTTCTTGAACTCGTCCTTCTCTGTCTCTGCTGTTCCCGTCATTCCGGAGAGCTTGTCGTAAAGACGGAAGTAATTTTGGAAGGTGATGGTTGCAAGAGTCTGATTTTCACGCTCAATCCGAACTCCTTCCTTTGCTTCCAAGGCTTGGTGCAAACCATCACTGAAGCGACGTCCTGGCATCAGGCGACCAGTGAATTCATCCACGATCACAACCTGTCCCTTTTGAACCACGTAATCGACGTCGCGTCGGAAAACGTAGTGTGCTTTCAGTGCCTGATTGATATGGTGCAAAATCTCCATATTCTCATAATCGAAGAGACTGGTGTTGGGTTGAAGCAAGTGTTTCACACGCTCCTCCATCAATTCCGANCCTTTTTCAGTNAGGTTGATGCCCCTGGAACGTTCATCTAATCCGTAGTCACCCTCGCGGACTGTCTCATTATCCTCTTTTTCTTGCCAATTGGTATCGATGTTATGTTGTTCGTGAGGTGGAAGTTTGGGCACTTCTTCACGGCGGATCTCACGACTAAGCCCATGTACTAGTTTGTTGATGACGTAGTATTTCTCTACATTGTCTTCTGTTGGTCCACTTATGATCANAGGGGTACGGGCTTCATCAATCAGGATACTGTCGACTTCATCGACCACCCCAAAGTTGAATCCTCGCTGAACGTAATCNGTCAGCGCGAACTTCATATTGTCACGTAGGTAGTCAAATCCGAATTCGTTATTTGTTCCGTAGGTAATGTCACAGCCATAGTTGTCACGACGNCTTTGGTCGCTATACCCATGCTGNATAAGGCCTGTGTTCATTCCAAGGAATCGATAAATTTGTCCCATCCAGTTGGAATCACGACGNGCGAGGTAGTCATTTGGAGTGATCACATGTACGCCAAGTCTGGTCAAGGCATTTAAGTAGACTGGGCATGTCGATGCGAGGGTTTTGCCTTCTCCGGTCTGCATNTCAGCAATATTACCTTCGTGTAAGGCGANCCCTCCAATCAACTGAACATCGTAATGTCGTTCCCCGATAACTCGCTTAGCTGCTTCNCGGACCAAGGCAAATGCTTCCGGAAGCAGTTCATCAAGTGTTTCTACATCTTTACATCGTTTTTGATATTCCTCAGTCTTCTTGGGAAAATCTGCATCTTGTAACTGTTGCATCTGTGGTTCCAGTTCATTGATGCAGACCACCAGACGGCGGTAGCGCTTAAGGGTGCGATCATTTTCGCTACCGAAGATCTTTTGGATCAGTTTCATGACTTCCTNAAAGTGCGATAAGCCAAGACANTAAATCAGGGCTTTCACCAGATTTGGTGAGGGCCTGAGGCGGGTTCACTTGGTTTGTATTAGCAGATTATCGATTAAACGAGTTTTACCTACAAACGCTGCAACCATCAAGCAGACATTTCCGTTAAATTGTGAAACCGGTTGAAGTGATTCTGCATCAACGAAGCCGAGGTAATCGATCTTGATTTGAGGGACTAAATTCAGCTGCCTTGTTAGGGTTTGAGAAAGTACTTCTAGATTTTGCTTTGGGTCATTTTGAATTATCGTTATAGCNTGTTGTAATGTTTGGAAAAGGAGNGGGGCNACTTTCCGCTCTTTTNNATCAAGATAGNTNTTGCGGGAACTCATTGCCAGTCCATCTTCCTCCCGNACAGTTGGCATGGCGTGAATTTCCACTTGGAGGTNAAGGTCACTTACCATTTGACGGACTACTTGGAGTTGCTGAAAATCCTTTTGACCAAAAATTGCGAAAGTAGGTTGAATGATTTGGAATAACTTAAAGACTACAGTGCATACCCCACGAAAGAAATGTGGACGACTCTTACCTTCCCATCTTTCAACCAGTGGTCCACAGGGAACAACATAAGTTGAAAAACCATTGGGATAGAGGTCCTTTACGGTGGGTACAAAGATCTGGGTCGCTCCAGCTAATTGGGCCATTTCGATATCACTGGCCAAATTNCTAGGATAGCTTTCAAGGTCTTCATTGTCAGCGAACTGAGTGGGATTGACAAAAATAGAAACGATAACTTCCTCCGCGGTNCTGGCAGCATGCCGAATCAATTGAATGTGCCCCTCATGGAGAGCCCCCATTGTTGGAACCAAGCCACTGGGATTCCCCCAGTTCTTTTTTAATGAACNAAGATCTTTTGGCGTTTTGATCGGTACAAGTGGAGAGGATGAAGTCATTTATCTAAAGCAAATTGGAATCGAGTAGCGTCAGCTCTTAGCAAGTAATATCTTAATGGAACTATCAAATTGNTTGGTTACAGCAAGTTGTACCCCTTTTGTGGTTTGAAATATCGAGATATTCGTAGTAAATGATCGTTGCGNTTAATAAACATTTTTGTGAACAATTGTTAGGGNNCACCATATCGCGCAATTAAATTAATTCGTTGATAATACCTAANTGAATTTTTCTTGTCGAGAATAGCTGATGAACCATCGCATTCTGGTGATTGATGATGATCCGAAGATTCTAGAAACCTGTCAGATGATTCTAGCTCCAGAGATTTCAAAAGCTGGAGAAGNNTTGGAATCTATGGCAGGNGAACTTTTTGAGGAAGATGTAGAAAATGGTTCAGATGAAACCCTGAACCTCAAATTTGAAGTAACTATAGCTAACGAGGGAAAGATTGGAGTTGATGAGGTTGGTAAAGCTATTCAAGCTGGACAGTCNTTTACGATGGCATTTGTTGATATCCGCATGCCTTACGGAATTGATGGTCTAGAAACCGCTCGGCAAATTTTGAGCATTGATCCAGACATGGAAATTATTATTCTCACCGGATATTCGGATACCCCACGCCAGAGCATGGCTCAGCAATTGGGTGTCAGTAATTTTCAATTACTAAAAAAACCGTTTGATCCTGATGAATTGATGCAAATGGCCCAGTTCTTGGCCCATCGACACGATATGCATNAGCGCAGAGGTGAGCAAATCAAATGAGATAAAAAATTCGAACAATGTTNTGGAGTTATTAGCTATGCGTGTCTTGGTGATTGATGATGATCCTAATATCCTGGAGACCTGCCGCTTTATTCTTGGAGACGAGGATCAAAGTGCAAAACAAGATTTGCAGATGATGGCTAGTGCTCTCTTCGATAGTGTGGAGGAGGTTAAAGAAGAGATGGTTAATAACTTTGAAGTAACTACTGTGAATCAAGGTTTGTTGGCACTTGAGGAAGCGAGCAACGCAATTAATGGCGGTAAACCCTATCAAATTGCGACCATTGACATGCGGATGCCGCCTGGAATAAATGGTCTGGAGACCGCAAAGAGATTGATTGAGATNGATCCATCCATCGAAATTGTGATTGTGACAGCTTACTCTGACACCTCAAGAATGAGCATGGCCAAGGAACTCGGTGATGGTCGATTTTTACTTTTGAAAAAGCCATTTGATCCAGATGAACTAACGCAGATCGTACAATTTTTGGCTAATCGAAGAGACAAAGAAATNCATTCNGAGAATTCATAAATTGTTTACTAAAANCCAAGTTCTGAATGCANAGCGGTTCTGAAGGTAGCCTCTCATGACTCATCGCATTCTCGTAATTGATGATGATCCAAAAATACTTGAGACTTGCCGTTCAGTTCTGGCCCCNGAGGTAAACGTGGCTGGAGAGGAATTGCAAGCCATGGCGGATTCGCTCTTTGGCAGCCAGCGAGTAGCCCCCGAAGAAGGTGTNGGGAGAGTGCGTCAGCATTTTGAAGTAACTACCGTTAACCAAGGGTTGCTAGGTTTAGATGAAGCAGTCAGNGCGAACAAAATCGGTCAACCATTTTCAATTGCTTTCATTGATATGCGAATGCCCCCAGGCATTGATGGCCTGGAAACTGCGGAACGACTTGTCACGATTGATCCCTACATTGAAATTGTGATCGTTACAGCCTATTCAGATACATCTCGCCAGAATATGGCTGATCAACTTGGTGACAGCCGATTTTTACTTTTGAAAAAGCCGTTTGATCCAGACGAATTGACCCAGATGGCTCAGTTTCTAATTTACAGGCGGGAAATTGACCAATTGAACCGAGCTTATGAGAGATTTGTACCCAAGGAATTTCTAAAACTGTTGAACAAGGAAAACATTCTGGAAGTGCAGATTGGCGATCANGCTGAAATGCCCATGTCTATTCTCTTCTCTGACATACGCTCCTTCACATCCCTCTCAGAACGTCTCTCACCTGCAGAAAATTTTCGCTTCATCAATTCCTACCTTGGATTAATGGGGCCCGTAATCCGNAGGAATCGAGGCATCATCGACAAGTTCATTGGTGACGCAATTATGGCGCTTTTCCAAGTGGAGCCAGACGATGCCGTNCGTGGAGCCCTTGAAATGATNCGTTCGCTTCGTTGGTATAACCAAGGGCGTTCACGTGCTGGTTATTCTTCAGTGCGAATCGGGATAGGTATTCATAGTGGGAATGTGATGCTGGGTACTATTGGGGAACACTATCGAATGGAGAGTTCAGTGGTGAGTGATGCCGTTAATCTGGCTTCCCGTATTGAAATGCTAACCAAACCTTTCAAAACAGATCTGTTGATTAGTGAAGGTACCTACGACGGTCTAAAGGACCCGAGTCAATACATGATTCGCCTTGTCGATATGCGCAAGGTAAGAGGTCGAAGCTTGCTGGTCAGACTCTATGAAGTTTTTGACGAGGAATACGAAAACCTCCGGGNGTTCAAAAAAGAAAATTTAGAACTCTTTGAGCTAGCNGTGAAATCATTTCATGCCTCGGAATTTGACACTGCTCAATCCCAATTTGAGCATNTAGCTTCAATGGGAGCTGAGGATAGCCTTGTAGAGCTTTACTTGGAGCGTCTAAANCACATTGCTGAATATGGTGATGATGCACCGNTAGATGAGCATTTNTAAGCCAATCTGAATCTTCTAAATCGGTTGAGTTATTGATGAAGTTTGTTCGAAGCCTACAGAACGAGATTGTAATTTCGTTCATCCTACTCGCCATGTTTCCAAGCCTCATTGGAGGTGGTGTGACTCTGATTTATTTTCAGAACATGATGGAGAAGGAAGCTCAACAAAATCTACAACATGTAACAGCGCTATGGGATCTGGCAACTGATCAGTGGTATCAGAATGCGGCTAAGGATATTCGACAGTTAGCCAATACCCCCAATCTCTGGCAGGCGGAAGAATTTGCGCAGAGAAGCCTTTTTGAACCTGATCACTACGCTGGGATCTGGCAACTGAACTCAGAAGGCCAGTTACTGCAAACGATCAAGTCAGGTGAATTACCTGAAGAAACGAGATGGGAAACTCTTAAGGAATTCAATCAAGCCGAACTTGGCCCTCTGCAGTTGCTCAAATCAGGAACAATTGTACTGCCGATACGGGTGGATGTAGCTAATGAAGAACTGATTGGTCGAGACCAGACCAATTCGTATTTGCTAGCCCTGCTNAGCAGTCAATTGATGATGGAGTTGTTTACAGGCAAAAATCAAGACGGACAAAGCAGAGGATTCTTTGCCGATTCAAAGGGGAATGTACTCTCATTCATACCTGATAGAAGTCTGTCTGACGAAACTTGGCAGTTGATTGGAAATTGTCGTGAGGAGGTTACAGGATCTGGGATTGTGGTTAATGACTTTGGTGATGATGTAGTGACCGCTTATCGCTGGCTAGGCTATCCAAATGCCTGCCTAATTGTAGAAGTCGACCGGGAAATCGCTATCGGCAAGCTTGGTGTGCGTTTGCCGTTATTAGTTGCTTTGATCCTCGGAATTATCATTGGAATTTCACTATTGGGAGTTCGTTTTCTAAGCCGTCACTTGATGCAACCGATTAATGAACTTGTCGGTATTGTCAACAAGGTGGCAGATGGAGATTTCACGTCGCGGCCGAAGGAAAGTCAGTTGGTGGAGATCAAGAAACTTCATCGAGCTTTTACGGATATGGCGAATAGCTTGGAAACCTACAACCGTTACCTTGAAGAGCGAGTTTCCCAGCGAACCTTGGAATTGAATGAAAAAAACCTACAACTTCGTGAAACCATGCGCCTGCTGGATGAAGAAAAAAAGAAGCAGGTACAACAGGCCTACAATGCAGGTATTGTTGAACACGCAATCAGTGTTCTGCACAACATCGGGAACGCCATTACCCCACTTGCGGTCAGATTACAAAAGCTGCACCAGAACAAAGTGGAATCACAGTTTTCTAGTTATCTCCAGCAGCTATGCAGTTTATTGGAGCAGCATCAGAGTGATCTTGGAGATTTTTTCAGTTCCTCCCGTGGTCAGCAGTTTCTCCCATTCCTCAAGCAACTCACACAAACCGCTGACCAACAGAAAGAGGATGAGTTGAAGTCAATGGATGTGATGGCTCATCAGCTTGATCACATCACTGAAATCATTGCTCTACAGCAAAAATATGCTACACAGCAGTCGAATACTGAGGAAATACAGATTTCACAAGTGATTGATGATGCCATGGAAATGATGAAGCCTGCATTTGATAAACGAAACATCATAGTTCTTGAAGATGTTCAGCCTGAGTTACCAAGAATTCAGAATGATCCAAACAAGCTCGTCCAGATATTTATGAATTTGTTCAAAAACAGCATCGAAAGTATAGATCAGTGCCTTAGGGCCCCTAAAGAAGGCTATCAAGGTAGAGTCAGAGTGGGAGTAGGGACTGTGGGAGTTGACCAATTGCACATTTATGTGAAAGACAATGGTCAAGGTGCTGAACCAGAATCCTTGAAGCGGGCATTCGAATTTGGGTACTCTACCAAGAAGCGAGGCTCTGGGTTTGGCTTGCACGACTGTGCTAATTTTATCCGCTTTCACAAGGGTACCGTGGAGTTGACATCTGAAGGTATTGGTAAGGGGGCNACAATTACATTCACTCTTCCAATCACCAAATCGAAGAATGAGAAAGACGAACAAGGGGCCTAGAATCCTCTGTTCTTTGGTTCTTCAAATCTTGAAATAAATAGATGCGGATGGATAGGTAATTAGCTCATGATGGATGCTGTGCAACAAAATCAAATTCAGATCAAACGGGATGCACTGAATATGAATGTAATGTCTCTAAAGCCAGAGCACTTTCAGGATTTGGCTCATGTTGGTGCAATTCTCACAGAATTGGATGAATTCGCATCACTAATGGATAGACTNGGGCAGCTTAAATTCAGTTGGATTCTAAAGGAATTGGGGCACCGGCTTGGCCAAATTGTGGCAGAGTTGTCCCCATACGAATCTGGTTTGGAAGAATTTCAGCAACTTCATGAGCAGTTTGATAATGCGATAGAACTTCTTTACGCAGGTGATCAAGAGGACGCCATTAAGATTTTGACACTTGCTTTAGATAATAAATCAACAGATTTGAATAGTTTAGAAATACANGATCAATANAGTGATTACGCCGAGATTATCCAACTCTGCAATGAAGAGATGAAAAGGGATGAAACCCTAGCGGAGTTTATTAGTGAGACAGAGGAAGGGCTACAGAAGACAGAGGAAACTCTACTTGGATTGGAAGAAGATTTCGAGGATCAAAAAGCAATTTCTAGTATCTTTCGTGTCTTTCATACAATTAAAGGAACTGCTGGTTTTTTAGGATTGACCGATCTGGGAAGCTTGGCCCATAGGACAGAGGACTTGATGGTTCAGATCAACGAGGGTGAACGCGAAATAACATTGGAGATCTTGAACACAATTCTGTGTNCTACAGATGGTTTGTCTAAGTTGATTAGTCAAATGAAGGCTATGATTGCGGGAATGAATCCAGAACCAGTGGATCTTCGAGAAGCTTATCAACTTTTGGATCATTTGCTAAATGATGAAGTANCTAAATCCACCCTTATTTCGACAAATCCTACTCCTGAACCTATTAGAGGNGTCCCGCCACCTCACATTACAGATCAAAAAACTCTGATGGAAAATCACCCTGAAGCGGGCCAGATTTCCACGAGTGCTTCGAAGTCTCCCACCAATGAGGTTACAACAACGAATGAGAACGTGGCAGCAACTCAAATCATGGATATGCTTAAAATTCCTGCATTAAAACTTGATGAGCTNTCTGAGTTCATTGGTGAAATGGTGGTTGCGCTCTCGGTTTTGTCCCAGAATCCAACCATTGCCAATNTGGAAGATCGTGAATTACATGACCGACTGGATCAGTTGAATAAAATCACAGAGCAACTTCGGGATCGGATTCTCAGTATTCGCATGTTTCCGGTCAAGAATGTCTTTTCAAAGCTGACAAGGCAGATGCGAGATCTCTCAAAAAAATCTGGTAAGCAGGTCAAGCTCACTATTCAGGGAGAAGACACGCTGGTCGATAAGACAATCATAGATAGTATCTATGCCCCTTTGATGCATATCATGCGAAATACTGTCGATCATGGAATTGAAATTCCTGAGGAACGAACAGCAGTGGGTAAGTCCTCAGAAGGGACTGTCCAGCTTTCAGCACACCACCTTGGGGATTCTATTCTGATTGAAGTGCGTGATGACGGGCGTGGATTGGATCGCCAGAAACTACTCAAGAAAGCTATGGAGCGTGGGCTGATCAACGAGCGAGAAAATCTAACAGATCAGCAAATTTTCATGTTCATCTTTACGAGTGGTGTTTCAACAGCAAAGGAAGTGACGGATATTTCTGGCCGTGGGGTCGGCATGGATGTGGTGAAGAAAGAGGTTGAGAAACTTCGTGGCAAGATCAGCGTGGAAACTGAGGCAGGAAAGGGTACGGCTTTCTTGATCAAATTGCCCTTGACGACTTCAATCATTGAAGGGCTGGTGGTCCGTTTGGGCGAGAATCGCTTTGTGTTACCCATTCTTGATGTACACCTGACACTGATTCCAAAGAAGGATCAACTTTATGACGTTCAAGATCGAGAAAGTGAGTGTTTGATCCTGGCTGGAGAAGTCATCCCAATCATGCGGCTTCATGAGTTTTTTGATGTTGAGGCTGATGTGATGATCCCTGAGGAAGCAATAATTGTAGTTGTCAAATATGGTGAGAAAAAATATGGACTGATGGTTGATGAACTGCTGCACCGGCAACAAATTGTGGTAAAGAATCTTGGAGAAACATTTGTCAATCTGCCTGGAATCACAGGGGGAACAATTCTTGGTGATGGAAGAGTCGGATTGATTTTAGATCCAGAGACACTGATTCATCGCTCACACAACATCAACATGACGATCAATTGAGTACACTAGATCAGTTGGGGAAAAACTGATGAATGATCTATTTGAAAATTCAGATGGGAAGTTACTGACTTTTCTACTGGGTAATCAAGAATATGGAATCAAAATTCTTGAGGCTCGTGAGGTTGTGGGCATGATGCACATTGATCCTGTCCCACATACCTCCGATTTTATGAAAGGGGTAATCAATCTTCGTGGAAAAATCATCCCAGTGATTGATTTGCGGACCAAGTTCAAGATGTCTCAGGCGGCACCGACCAATGAAACCTGTATTATTGTTGTCGATTTTGGCAACGCTTATACGGGAATCATTGTAGATTTTTTGATTGGGGTAACCAGAATTGAAGAGGTCAGTTTTGAAGAGACTCCACAGATGAGTGCCAACATTCGGGCAGAATTCATTTCAGGAATGGCCAAGTTGGAAGATAGGGTCGTGATTGTTCTTGAGCTAAAAAATGTTTTGTCTGCAAAGGCAATGGTAAATATCCCAAAAAATCAACCTGAGATCGCATTATGACTNTTTCCATGCGAGGTCTTCTGAATTGGGGGGGCTATGTACTGGCTTTGCTGATTCTGCTGGGGGGAGAGTTGTTTCTCCGAAGAGAAATGCTGCTGTCGCTTGAAGAGTCCTCACTTNATCAAGCCACTTTAGAAAAGCTGTATGAACTCTCGGCAACACAAGAACTGTGGCTCATAATACTTGTGGGAATACTTGNACTGCTCTCAGTGTTGATATTTTGGAATACAAGCAGCGCCAGTAGNCCTTTGAAGGTAATGGTTGAGGAATTGTTGAATACTTCTTCACAACTTCGCAAAGCGTCTGAGCAGGTNGCAAAAAATTCTGCTGAGCTTTCTAACGATTCTATGCAGCAGGCAACTAGTGGAGAATTGGCGTCNAATGTGATGCATGAAATTGCTTTGCCATCGATTGCTGTCTTTTCATCAAGTTCTATCCAAGTAGCAGAGCAGATTGAGGATATTAACGCCCTGGCTCGTTCAGTTGAAGAAAATACAAGACGTACCTTAGAACTTTCCGCAGAAGCCCGGGCAGCGGCAGAGAGTGGGGTTCAGGCGATGAGTGAAATTAGCAGTGCGATGAGAGGCGTTCAGGAAGGAAGTACTCGCATTACGGATATCATTGAGGTAATTGATACAATTACTCATCAAACGAAGATGCTGGCAACAAATGCAGCGATTGAAGCAGCCAGAGCCGGTGAGCAAGGCAAAGGTTTTGCGGTAGTTGCGGATGAAGTGTCCAAGTTGGCAGAAAACTCCAAGAAAGCTGCTCGTGAAATTGGTGAACTGATTAGAGAAAGCGTTACCAAGGCTCGAGATGGGGGAAAGCTTGCTGCCGATGGAGAAGCAGCACTTCAAAATATCCTGCAAACTGTAGTTGAAGTTGTTGACCTCGTAAGCGACGTTGCCCTTTCTGCCTCTGAGCAAACAGATAAAATGAGNGAGGCGGAACGGCTGATCATTGAGATCAAGCAGGCTTCAACAGATCAAAATAAGCATACTCCTGAGTTGGCNACAGCTATTCAGGATATGATCAAGGTTGCTCAGAAATCAGCAATGAACGCCGAGTCTGGAACCGTTGCAGCAGAACAACTGTTCGCCCAAGTACTGATTTTGAGCGACTTGGTNGATCGNCTCGCTNCCCAGATTGGAACCTCCAAAACATCTGAAGTGACACCAATTCAAACTCTAAAACNCAAAAAAGAAACTGCTGATAGTGCNCGCTTACTTCCTGCACCAGCAAAGAAGGCAGGCGCAACAAAGTTTAATCCAGAGTCGAAACGCCCACCGACAATGAAAGCTACGACTTTGAATATCAANCCGTCCAAACCAAAATCTGATCCTCAAAGCAAGCCTTCCGATATCATTCCCATGCGTGATGACTTTTCTGAATTCTGAGAGATTTTTTCGCAGGGTTTCTCTCAAAAGCGAGCAATATTATGGTGTCTCGATTGGGGCTAACCTCCCGTATTCTGCNTGCCAGTAGTTTTGTAATNCTTNTGCTTGCTCTAATGCGATTAGGTATCAATTGGTTTTTTATTGAAGATCAGGTGATGCGGGAGATTCTATTGCAATCTAGGGCGGTGACCCAGCAGGCTCATATTGTCTTGAAACAAAGCTCTCAGATTCATGCTCAGCACATGGAAACATTTGGAGAGAAGGGACAAATAATCAGTCAGAATATAACCAAATCTAAAAGCCTTTCATCAGGTGTGATACCCATTCATTTTGCCCAGGAAGTCGCTCAGCAGGGATTGGACAGCGAGCAACATGCTTTTCTAGCATTTCGAGAAAACATTTTAAATCAAGCGGATTTTACAGATTTGGCTCTGCTAAATCAACTCCGTGAGAATGAACTCAATGAACTATTTGAAATAGACGAAAAACAAAACGTTGTCCGCTATGTCAGTCCAATTCGAGTAGGGAAAGAATGCTTGGTCTGCCATGGTGCGACAGGAAGTCTGGAGCAGGATCCATCAGATACATTAAAAAATGAATTGCATGGGTGGGAAGTTGGGGAAATCCCAGGAGCCTTTGCTGTAATTGTGGACCTCCAACTTATTTCAGATCGTTTTGATGAAACCATACCAAGACTCCTCTTGGTGAGTCTAATCGCACTTTGTTTTGGGCTGGCGATAGCATTTTTGGTCACTCATTCGATCTTGAGACGACTGAAGAATTTTGTCATTCGACTGCACCGAATTGCTCAGGGTAATGTGAGAATTGCTGAACAGGTTAGTCAAAATAGTTTTAGCGTAGCTTTGTCGAATAAAACCCAAGCTACTCACTTTCTGAAGATAACAGAAAAGATTAATGAACTCGGAACACATTCTATGACAACAATAGATAAGGCTCAATCAAACATCAATTCTACTAATCAATTGAATGACTCGTTTCAAGAGATTATTGAGCAATCCCAATACACAGCGCAGGCTATTTTAGACATGGAAAGCTCTGTCAAAGAGGGTTCTGAAGCGATGGTAAATATTATGGGTGTCCTACTTGAGGTCAAAGAAAGTGGTCTGCTCATCAATAAAATTTTGGATTCCTTAAATAGTATCACCCAGCAGACAAAGATGTTGGCAACAAACGCTGCAATTGAAGCAGCTCGAGCCGGTGAGCACGGTAAAGGTTTCGGTGTAGTAGCCAACGAGGTCGCGAAACTCGCAGAAAACTCAAAGTTTGCCGCTCAACAGATTTCAAAATTGATCTCAGGTTCAGCACATCAAGGTATGCAAATCGGTGAACTTGCCGATAGAGGAAACCAATTACTAAAGCAATTGGAGAACAAATTTAAAGCTCTTTCAGATTTTGTGGAAGTCTTGGCAAAATCTGTTCACTCAAATAGTGACAATGTCACTGCTATCAACAGTCGGGCTTCACAAGTGAGTGAGTCTTCAATGTGTCAATTTGATGAAATGGAAGACATACTCTGTCTTCTTAAGCAGATAGATGAAAATGAAAACAAAAATAAAAACCTTACAGAAAAGACCTTGAGCGAAGCACATCAGCTACACGAAGGAATCCTGCATTTGCTGGGTCTGATCAAAGAGATTGAAGGGCTAATTTCAGGTACTGAAAATTCAACCAAAATTTCGAAAACCAGGCTTGATAATCCAAGCAAAACAGAACTTTTGCAGCTACCT
>NYVT01000009.1:8698-10562 GCA_002684675.1 Deltaproteobacteria bacterium | reverse complement strand
ATTGAGCGGAAAAAAATCCGCAAGCATCAATCAAGCTATGAGTGCACTGAAAAAGATCTGTCGTGTCCTTGCAGAGTGTGGATATATTCGACAAAATCCATTCAAGTCCTCTCTTATCCGCAACGAGAAAGTCTCCCAACTCAGCAATAAGGGAGCTCTGCGAATTAATCAGCTTCAGCAAATGCTTGATGCAAATGAGAACATAGCCTACGACGAGCGAGTGGAGACTTTACTCCGCCACAGGAATAAATTGTTGTTAAAATTTCTATATTTTACTGCAGCACGAAGAAGCGAAGCCTCTGTACTAAACTGGGAAAACATACGTCAGGATGGTCGATTTTGGATAGCTATTCTTGAGGAAACGAAGAGTGGTGTCCCACAAAAACTTAAAATCAGAGAAGAGCTTTATCAAGAATTGATAGTCTGGAGAGGTGACTTACAGTTATCTGGTTTGAGTACACCATGGGTGTTCCCCTCCTTAGGACAGCGCAGTATGGGCAACCAAATGACTGGCAAGGCCATAAATGAAGCTATCCGTCGCCTTGGAAACGCTATCGGTATAAAAATTTCAACACATTACCTCCGGCATACCGCCATTACACTGGCACTTGAACTGGGAGAGCCTCTTCAGAAAGTTCAAGCATATGCTCGGCACGCCTCTGCAAACACAACTGTTCGTTACTTTCACGATCAGCAACTACTTGAAAAAAATCCCACCGATACCCTTCCAGCTCTGTAGAGAGTATTTTGATAAAATCTTAATCAGGATGGGGGTTAGAAAATTAAAATAAAAATTTACCATTTAAATTTAGTGACTTAAATAATGCTTTAGGGTTATGAAAATTTGAATTACTTTGAGTGCATGCTCTTTGCAGCTGGTTCCTACTAGAAATGAGGATCACATGGAGTAACCCCCTCAATGGAATTGAATGAATCATACTTTTAGTCCCTATGCAGAACTTGGTGTAAGGCCGGATGTAACTCATCAGGAACTGAAACAGGCTTATCGACAGGCTGTCCTGCGTTACCACCCCGATTCAGCTGTTGGAGCAGCTAATTCTCTAAAGTTTCATGCTGTCACGGAAGCTTACAAAGAACTTCGTGCAATCGTTGATCAGTCGCCCCGAGAGAAAGGGTCTGACGACCAGCATTCGAAATTTCGAAAGAAAAATCAGTTGTTAGATGGAGAACAACCGATTGACCCTCAAACTCTGGAATTGGGTACACCAGATCTCCAACAGTTGCTGTGTGAATCCGACAATTCTCATGTCCGACAAGTGGCCGCGATAGCACTGTTTTTAAAGAAAGAGTCAGCACTTACTAGAGAATTATTGGCTATCGCTAAACAGCCAGCCATGCCAAGTATTCGTAAGGCAATTCTTTCAGCGATGCATATAGGCCCTCGTAAAAAAGTTGTCCCAATCCTCCTGTCAGTTGCTTGTGAGAGTGATTTGGAAATTGCAGCCATCGCAATACAACAACTTGAGAAAATTGATGAGTCTTTACGGGGTAAAATTTTGTTTAAATTACGGATAGCTCATCTGAGCCTCTGGGAGAGAACCAAGAGAATTTTTGACCCTGATCTCCTACTTATCACTCAATACTCACAGTTGGGTGATCAACTTCGCCAGAANGGGCTTCTCAGCCAAGAACAATTGCANATAGCCTTGNTTTTACAAAANAAATTNCCCCTCTTNTTAGGTCAGATTCTNCGGCANTTAAATTACNTTCAACCTCATGAATTGCGCTCTGTTCTAAGTGGTACAATCCGTAGCTAAAACCTCTTCAGTCTTCCGTTGACCAGTCANGACTCACTTGGCTGGATCTTCCTGAAAAATCCTGATAATTNTCAANTNNTTTAANT
>NYVT01000009.1:0-8693 GCA_002684675.1 Deltaproteobacteria bacterium | reverse complement strand
GTAGAAATTCCACTGNGGGCTANAATTATGNCTGNTTTGCANAGNGCAGAAGTNATTGTCATTGGTGGTGGACANGCAGGATGTGAAGCNGCACTGGCTTCGGCACGGCTTGGTTGNAAGACGATCCTGCTCACCATAGATANTGNAAAGATTGCNCAAATGTCNTGTAACCCNGCAATTGGTGGAATTGGGAANGGGCANCTNGTCAAAGAAATTGANNCACTTGGTGGGGAGATGGGNAAAGTTGCAGACCAGTCAGGAATTCAGTTTCGAGTCTTGAATAGCTCACGAGGTCCTGCAACTCGTGGAACTCGATGTCAGTCAGAAATGTATGAGTACAGAAGTTTGATGCAGATTATCCTGAAAGGAGAGCCNAATCTTTGGATCGTCAAAGCAATGGTAGAGGAACTTGTTATTGAGAATGGTATCCTCCAGGGGGTTCGAACAAATGCTGGAGAATTTTTGGCGGGTTCTGTTGTAATCACCACAGGAACTTTNCTGAATGGTTTGATCCATCGAGGTGAAAACCGGATCCAGGCTGGTAGAATCGATGAACTACCATCGGTAAAATTATCTTTGGCTTTGGCAAATTGTAAACTTGAATTAGGCCGNCTNAAGACAGGTACACCAGCTCGGCTTGATANAAGAACGATCAACTGGGGAGGTATACCAGAGCAGTTGGGCGATGANCCTATACGGAAATTTTCATTTTGGGGGACAGAAACGCCCTTGCCCCAAGTGCCTTGCCATATTGTGTATACCAACGAAGCAACTCATNAAATTATAAGAAATNCTCTTCATCGCTCTGCCCTCTACGGTGGTGCGATTAAGGGAATCGGACCAAGGTATTGTCCTTCAATTGAAGATAAGATTGTCAAGTTTGCTCAGAAAGACAGACACCAAGTNTTTCTGGAACCAACTGGAATTGGGTCTGNTAATTTTGAGATCTATCCNAATGGTCTCTCCACAAGNCTACCTGAGGAGGTGCAGCAAGCATTCTATCGGACAATTCCTGGGCTTGAAAATGTAGAGATGCTTCAGGCGGGCTATGCGATCGAATATGATTTTGTTCAGCCAACAGAACTGAGAGCAACCCTCGAACTAAAAAAAGTACAGGGCCTTTTTTTGGCTGGTCAAATCAACGGGACTACCGGCTATGAGGAGGCAGCGGCACAAGGTCTTTTGGCTGGAGTGAATGCTGCCCTGAAAGTTCAGGGCAGAGAGCCTTTTGTACTACAGAGAGATGAAGCCTATATGGGGGTTCTGGTTGATGATTTGATCACTAAAGGAGTGACTGAACCCTACAGAATGTTTACCTCAAGAGCCGAACATAGGCTCCAATTGCGAGAGGATAATGCGGATCTTCGGCTGTGTGAGAAAGGACACCAACTAGGACTATTAGATGATGAGTGTTATAAGCAATTCCTTAACAAACAGTGTAAAATCTTTGCTCTCAAGAAATCATTAGAGCAGGCGAAAATCACTCCGGTTAAGGAAATTCAGGAGGCACTGAAACAAATGAATCAGGCTGAGTTGAAACAGGCGAGTAGTTTGGCGGAACTGATACGTCGCCCGGGTCATTGGATGCAGGTGCTCTCTGAGCATTCAATTATAATGGGAAAGGTTGCTTTGCAGGAATTCCCAGAGGAAGTCCGTGAACAGGTTGAAATACAGATCAAGTATGAAGGTTATTTGCAGCGCCAAGAACAAGAACTTCGACAGATGCGAGAAATGGATCGTATTCAGATCCCTAGTCAATTAGATATGAAAAATATTCCTGGCCTCTCCAGAGAAGTCCAAGAACTTTTAAGCAAGCATCAACCCACTACTCTTGGTCAAGCAAGTCGCATCAGCGGGATCACCCCTGCAGCCCTGATGGTTATCCGAGTTTATCTCAAGACACACTTTTCCAAAAACTCATCACTCCAACATGTGAGTTGAGGGCTGCTTGGGATGAGAAGCAGAAAAAAATTTCGAAGGTACCTACCACACTCTGGCGTGCAAGCCTGCATCACTTGATTTTTGAAGCTGAGACCAAGGCCGGAAAAATATTTGATATCATTTTGATGATTCTGATCGCGCTCAGCGTGGCCACAGTCATGATGGACAGTATTGCAGCCGTTCGAATCGAGTATGGTGAGGTTATACATAATCTCGAGTGGTTTTTTTACGATTGTTTTTGCAATAGAGTATGTNCTGCGNCTTGTTGCTACGCTTCGACCATGGCGCTACNCAATGAGTTTTTTTGGCCTNATCGATCTTCTGGCTATCCTCCCAAGTTTGATTAGTATCTTATTCCCAGGATTCCAATACCTGTTGGTCATTCGAGTCTTCAGAATCATTCGAATTTTACGTATTTTCGAGTTTCTCGACTACCTACGNGAATGGACAATGNTGTTAAAGGCGCTGCAANCTAGTCAGGCTCGGATTATGGCTTTTTTATTTTCCATCCTAATTGCTGTGACTTTCCTNGGAGCCTNGATGTATGTTGTAGAAGGAGAGAAANNTGGCTTTACGAGTATTCCANGCAGTATTNANTGGGCAATTGTGACTCTGTCAACTGTTGGTTACGGTGNTANAGCCCCCCAGANAGGATTTGGGTAGTTCGTCGCTGCAATTGTAATGATCTTGANCTATAGCATGTTGGCTGTNCCTACTGGGATCGTTACGGTANAATTATCGGCTATGCAANGTNNGCAAGATCAAAAGTTGACAAGGGCTTGCCAGGCTTGTGGTCAGGNTGGACATGATATNGATGCTGATTTCTGCAAGTATTGCNGAGAAAGTCTTNAACTAGAGAATAGAGAATCCNCNNAAGNGCNTGGAAGATAAAAAGAATTCCGGCTTTTGCTTGACTGCCAGAGGGCAGATCTGGAANATNGTTAATAATAAATTCAATCTTCAACNAAACATNTAATNNTNGAGAGTNTTATATGAGATCATTTTCAATGAANTTACTGCTAATAGCTGGGGCCGTCTTGGTCGGGATAGTCTACCTTTCAACGTTCATCGTAGATCGTACTCAATTTGCCGTGGAAATACGTTTGGGTGATCCAGTTACTGTCCACATGGAGCCTGGTCTAAAATTCAAAATGCCTTTCCTTACAAAAGTTTTTTATGTGGATAATCGACTGCTATCAAATGATTCCGATCCAGGATCGGTATTCACNGAAGACAANAAAGAAATGATTGTGGATGCATACTCAAAATGGAAAGTTTCAGATCCATTNAAATTTTATGAAACCGTCCGAAGCCTAGCCGGTGCTCAATCAAGANTGGACGATATCATCTATTCTCAAACAAGGGAGATATTAGGTAAACACACCCTTGTAGAAATTGTGTCCGGTAACCGCCGGGATATACGAGAGACAATTACTACTAACTCTCGTAAAGCTGCCGAAAGTTTCGGAATCGAGGTTGCCGATGTGAGAATAAAAAGAGCAGATTTACCTGAAGCTAATAGTTTAGCNGTTTACGGAAGAATGGAAGCTGAGCGCNGAAGGCAGGCAAAACTATACCGTTCTGAAGGTGAAGAGCGTTCCTTAGAAATTCGCTCAGCTGCCGACCGAGACAGAGTAAAAATTCTGGCTGAAGCCAATAAAATTGCTGAAGAATTAAAAGGTACTGCTGATGCGTCTGCTACTGAGATCTACGCTAGTGCCTATCAATTAGATNCTGACTTTTTTGAGTTTCAGCGATCTCATGATGCCTATCGTCATTCACTTCGTGAAGACACCACCTTGTTACTCAGTTCTGATCAGCCATTTTTCAGATTCCTAAAAGAAGAGGAACCCCAAACTAGTCGAAAACAAATCGAGTGATTGAGGTTGGTCAGTCNATACGATGAAATCCTACAGCAATTGGAGGACGAAGCTAATTACGAGCGTTCCGCCCGATCCAGAGATCTAAGTAAACTGGAGGGTNTTCGCTTCCTGCTGNACCACCTCGGCAATCCTGAAAAATCCCCTGAAATTGTTCACATTGCGGGTACAAACGGCAAGGGCTTCACCGCACTCCTTCTTGCAGCTCTCCTAAAACAGGAAGGTTTTANGACGGGGTGCTACACTTCACCTCATTTGGTAGATCTCCGAGAGCGCATACAAATTAACGGTCAGTGTGTCGAAAAACAACAATTTGTCGATGCATCGGAGAGAATTTTAAAAATTTCCAGATATCCTCAATGTCCTCACACTTCCTTCTTTGACTTGGTAACGGCAACAGCCTTCGAAGTTTTTGCAACATACCAATGTGATTGGGTTGTTTTAGAAACTGGATTGGGAGGCAAGGCGGATTCGACAAATGTCGCTCCCAAAAAACTCGCAATCCTGACAAAAATTGGCCTAGATCACCAAAAAATTCTTGGCAACAGCATCCTTGAAATTGCCGCTGAAAAACTGGGTATTGCTCGAAAAGGTGTNCCACTCTTGGTGTCCCAACAAACAAACATTGTTAAGGAATGGCTTGAGCATCAAACTCGTTTGCAAGATATACCCACCNATTGGATAGATGAAAATCTTCACTATCTTGTTGATCACGGTGGACAATGCTTAGCAGCACCCAAAAGGGCTAAAATCTCAGATGTCTCCAGAGAATTGGCACTAAAAGCTGTGGAGATTCTNNTACCTACCAAGTCNCCAAAACACAGACAAAAACGAATAGATTTAGCTTCAGAATTTACCCTGATNGGTCGTAAAAGCAGGCATTTTGAAGTTAAAGTGCAGAATGAAAGTTCAGAACATATTTTATTGGAACTGATTCTGGATGGGGCACATAATGTTGATGCCATTGATTCATTAATAANTACGCTCTCAGAGTGGCAAATTTCCTGCTATGGGCTCTTGTTAGGAATAGCCAAAGACAAGATGACCATTGAAGCTCGTGANTCTTTTCAAAAACTTGCCCAACGGGCACAGCAAGTTGGACTTGTTCAATATAGTTCCAGAAGGGCNGCAGATCCTGCTGAAATGCTTAAATATCTCGATCTCTCTGGTAATTCTATCAAATTGTTGAGTAGTAGTCAGAATGCCNTGCGGTGGGCTTCTGCAACTGGGACGATTCCTTGGGTTATAACTGGTTCTTTTCATTTGTTGGGCGAGGTGTTGCCCCTCCTCTCTTTGGATTCTTGCAATTAGAACTTGCAAATCGGATAAGCTACTGTGCGAAAATTTTTGACGTTTTTGATCCCTTNTCTAATCTTCATTAGNTTAAAAAGTGNCTTTGCTTCAGAACAAATTGTTATTNAGGCTGATCGATTGAATGTTCGAGATGGGGTTTGGGGTAACAAGCTTGGGAAAGTTTATGAGGGCCAACAGTTTGAGGTCACTCAAAAAAAAGAGGATTGGGCAAAGATTGAATATGAGTTTGGAAAATTTGGGTGGATTTCTTTGGATTATGCCAGACCAGCTTTGGAGGTCAAAGAAGTAAAAAATATCTCCNTGACTCAGTTTTGTGCNAAGGTAGATACAGAGTTAAAAAAACTNGGCTGGAAAGATATAAGTTGTCACTCNGATGACTGGCAGTCCAACTGGTACTCAGAAAAGGGACAACCTCTGATCTACAAAGTTTTTGGAGACGAAAGCTCCACACACACGACTTTTTTGGTNTGTTCAGTTCACTCTGACGAAGAAACGACTTATCATTGCTTCCGCTTCATGGAATTGTTGCGATCAAACCCAGAATTGATTCAGCAAAGGCTTGTTTTAATACCCCTGCTCAACCCAGATGGATTTTTTAGTCATCCCAGAACGCGAACGAATGCAAATGGGGTAGATTTAAATCGTAATTTGCCAACAAAAGATTGGGCTACTTTGGCGCATAGACAATGGAAGTGGTCCTATCAACAAAATCCACGCTACAATCCCGGTAAGGCAGCTGGTTCGGAAAAGGAAAATCAATTCCTTGTAAGCCTAATCCTGAAATACAAACCTGATAAAATCGTATCTCTGCATTCTCCATTGGATTTNATAGATTTGGATTACATGGACAAGAGGGAGGGAGATAAAGAATTGTTGGCTGTGAGAAAGCGTGCGTGGTTTCAGGCAAAGAGTTTTGCTGAACAGAGNGGGACACGTTTTCGTGATTATCGAACTTTTCCAGGGAGTTTGGGGAGATTTGGTGATGAGTGGAAGATTCCAATCTACACATTGGAATTGCCAGAGAAGCCAGGTAGTAAAGCTTCCAAGGAATTCGAACGTTTNAAATCAGCGATGTTAGAACTGTTCAATACCAATCTAAGTACCCAGCCAACGGCACTGAACAACAAACAAGATAAGGACCAGTTATTGTAAGACTTAGCCGTAAGCTGCTTCTTCCACAAANAATTCAAGCTGTCCCTCAACCAAGTCTGTACGCCGATAGAGTTCGTGAGTTAGTTTACGAATCAATCTAACATCCTCCCCATCGAGTTTCCCATCTCCTGTGACATCCTGGAAAACATGGATGTTGTTGGCTAGGCCAGTGTGGTCATTATCAACTGCCAAAGCAACCGCCCTACCATTCGGGTCCACGAAAGAGATCATNTCAATCTTCCCATCCCGGTTAGNATCGATCAAATTAGCGTAGACATAGACACCCTGTTTCNCTTTTTCTTCTGCTTCGCTCATNAAANTNCTTTTCTGANATCAAGTTTGATGAATTCTGGTAAAAACTTTACTTTCCTTGCCCATACCTTAAGTTAGCGCCATTGCCATACTAAGGCAGGTAGATTTAATGAGAATGTTACAGGATAGTCACTATGAAAGCATCTGATTTATTCGTCAATGCTCTTGAAGCAGAAGGTGTGGAATATATTTTTGGGATCCCTGGAGAAGAAAACCTAGATCTNCTAGACTCCTTGAGGAACTCGAAAATTCAGTTGATCCTTACGCGGCACGAACAAGCCGCGGGATTCATGGCAGCCACTTACGGCCGCCTAACTGGAAGAGCTGGTGTATGTTTGTCAACCCTTGGTCCCGGTGCAACTAATTTTGTGACTGCAGCTGCGTATGGCCAGTTGGGTGCGCTGCCTATGCTAATGATCACTGGCCAAAAACCAATCAAGTCNAGTAAACAGGGAAAGTTTCAGATCGTCGACGTAGTCGAGATGATGAAGCCTTTGACAAAGTANACTCAGCAGATTGTCGGAGGAGATAATATCCCTTCACGTGTTCACGAGGCCTTCCGCCTTGCGGAAGAAGAACGCCCTGGCGCAACTCACCTTGAACTCCCCGAAGACATCGCCCGTGATGAAACAGATGCAGATCTTCTGCCCACACGACATGTTCGCAGGCCGATTGCCGAGCAGAAATCAATTCACCAGGCAGTGGAAGCACTTCAGAAGGCCAAACACCCACTACTGTTGATTGGCGCTGGAGCAAATCGTAAGCAAACCGCTAAAATGCTTCGTGATTTTGTCGATGAATTTCAAATCCCCTTCTTCAGCACACAGATGGGTAAGGGTGTCCTGGATGAACGAGATCCACTTTTTTTGGGAAACGCTGCCCTATCAGATGGTGATTTCCTACATCGCGCCATTGCACATTCCGACCTGATTCTCAATGTTGGACATGATGTAGTGGAGAAGCCACCTTTCTTCATGCATGTTGACGACGGTCGAACGGTTATTCATGTCAATTTCCGCACAGCTGAAGTGGATCCTGTTTACTTCCCTCAAGTAGAGGTGGTCGGAGATATCGCAAACAGTGTCTGGCAAATCACGCAAGCTCTGACAGCACAAGAGCAATGGGATTTCAAATACTTCTTGCAGATTCGGGAACGAGTNGAAGCCCACTTGTTGGANGGAGCAGATGATCCACGGTTTCCGATCTACCCGCAGCGCTTGGTTGCTGATATCCGCAAGGTGATGCCTGATGATGGAATCATTGCCTTGGATAACGGAGTCTACAAGATTTGGTTTGCCCGAAACTACCGAGCACATTTGTCCAATACAGTATTGCTTGATAACGCCTTGGCAACGATGGGAGCGGGATTGCCATCAGCGCTGGCAGCACAGGTTGTCTTTCCTGAAAGAAGAGTTATGGCAATTTGTGGTGATGGAGGATTTCTCATGAACTCTGCTGAGATGGANACCGCAGTTCGCTTGAAACTCAACTTGATTGTTCTAATTCTGAGGGATAATGCGTATGGGATGATCAAGTGGAAACAGTCCAACATGGGCTTCCCGAATTGGGGCCTGGATTTCGGCAATCCTGATTTCGTCAAGTACGCNGAGAGTTATGGGGCCCATGGACATCGGGTGGCAAGTGCTGAGGGACTGGCTCCGCTATTGGAGCGATGCTACCAGGCAGAAGGAGTTCATCTGGTGGAGGCACCGATGGACTACAGCGAAAACGACCGAATCCTTAACCACGAAATCAAGGAACTCAGCGCTAAGCTCTAATCCATTTCAGGCTGAATCCTGATCCTTTGAATCGACAGTACAGGTCGTGTCAATTCCTCCACGAGTGGCGTAGATCGTTCTGATTTGAAGCCACTCTGGATCTAATAATTTAAAAAGATCCTTAAAAATTCTTGCGCTCACTGCTTCCTGAAAGATACCTACATTACGAAAGCTGATAAAGTAATATTTCAGCGATTTCAGCTCGACCAGTTTTTGCCTCGGGATGTATTCTACTAAAACAGTTCCAGTATCCGGTAGGCCAGAAAACGGGCAGACAGCTGCAAATTCCTTGAGTTCGTAGCAGACACGCTGTCGA
>NYVT01000008.1:0-45232 GCA_002684675.1 Deltaproteobacteria bacterium | reverse complement strand
GTGACATTACTATCCTGACTCAGCCAGAAAATGATTAGGTGAGCAACAAGTAAAAAGCCCATCAGC
Source organism: Deltaproteobacteria bacterium (assembly GCA_002684675.1). Taxonomy (GTDB): domain Bacteria; phylum SAR324; class SAR324; order SAR324; family NAC60-12; genus JCVI-SCAAA005. The sequence goes on along the minus strand of NYVT01000008.1, from coordinate 45,166 downwards.
ATATCTGCATCCACTAGCAACGGGCGCATGGTCATAGCAACCTCAAAAGGTACGTCTGCCATCAGACTGGAGGCCTCTTCTATACTCATGCCAGTTGCAACTTTCGCTACATTTGGGCTCTCTACTAACATGAACAAAGCTGCTTGCATCGGATCGGTTAAACCTCCCACTAATTTTTCGATTATAATGTTATCTGCTAATATTCCTGCCAAAGCTGGTGCACACAATATTGCGAGGATGATATAAGAAGCTGTGACAGGCAACCCCATTCCTAAAACCAAAGATGCAAGTGCAATCAATCCGATGGCCACGATTGGTGAACCTTGAGACCACTGAGCAATCATCAATGAAAATCCGTTCCCAATTCCACTTGTCACAATAGCATTATTGATTACCCCAATTGAAACGAGAAGGATGGCTGTCAGGATCCCACTTCGCATTCCTAATAAACAAGCCTCAACGATCCGCTTGATGTTCATGACATTGGTTTGTAATTCAATAGTTCCAGTGGCTCTACCGACGAACCAAGTCAACCATGAAACGATGATCAAAACTGCAATTGAAGTCGATGCTGCAAAGTTTGGAGTTACACCTGACATCAGCAAACCAATCATAACTGTCAGTGGCACAATGAAGGTCAAAGCACCTGCTAAGATTTTTGCTCGACTTACGCTCATATCGATGCCGTCACCCACGCGGTGCTTGACGGCTTCAATGCGAACTACAAAAGCGACTGACATAAAATAAAGAAAAGCTGGGATGATTGATACTGAAACAATTGTGGAATATGGAATTGCTGTGTAACTTGCCATGACAAACGCTCCAGCTCCCATAATCGGTGGCATCAACTGGCCTCCAGTTGAAGCTGCTGCTTCAACTCCTGCAGAAAATTGTCCTCTGAATCCATTTGATTTCATAAGAGGAATCGTGATGACTCCGGTCGAGGCAGTATTCGCTACAGCAGACCCACTAATAGTGCCTGTCAAAGCAGACGATATGACTGCGACAAATGCCGCTCCTCCCCGAATTCGACCTGCTACAACTTTCGAGACTTCAATTACAAAATCACTGGCACCAGAAACTACTAGAAAACCGCCAAAGATCATGAAAAGCGTTATATTGGAAGAGGAAATATTCGCAAGAATTCCGAACAATCCCTCATCATTATAAATTGTTCGAAACAGTACATCATCTAAGGGAAGGCTAGCTGCCCGAAATACGCCCGGTAGATGCTCACCAAGGAAAAGAATGTAGGAGACTGATAGAATGATCAGAATAGGAATTACCCAACCCGAAACTCTCTTTGAAAAATCTATAACTGCTATAACAAGTAAACCCCCAGCAGTCCAATCAAACATGTTGAATTGCCAGGCCTGCCCCGTAAGAGCTAGAGTGTCTTCATAAATGCGGGATTCGGATGCAGCAACCCAGCATGCTGCCCAGGCCACAAGGGAACCATATGCCAAGTCAAAGAATAAGTTTTGGCGACCAAGCAATTGAGATGGGTAAATGACTGTTGCTAGGATAGCAAAGCCAGCGAAATGAATTGAGTTTTGCCAAAGGGGGGATTCATTAATCAGGAGATTTGTAGTCACATGCCAGAGAGCGAAACCGACAGCAAAGATTGCAAATGACCATTGAATTATTGTTTTGTTGTGTGAGTCGAGAGTTAGCCACTCATCCCTTGATTGGTACTCTTTAGCATCATTTTTTACTGACGGAACCATAAAACTGCTCATTATGATAAGGCCAGACTTACTCTGGCCTTATCATAAGTCTTAATTCGAAACTAAATGTGAAGGGATGATCATGCCCATTTCTTTATAATATTTGGCAGCCCCAGGATGAAGTGGAACTGGTAAGCCTGCCATTGCCTTTTCAAGTGCCATGACTTTAGTTGCAGGGTGAATAGCTTGTAGGAAAGGCAAGTTTTCATACATCGTTTTTGTCAGTAAATACACATGATTTTCATCGACACTAGCGTTTGCACCCAGAAAATTTGGCTGTGCGATCGTGTTGATATCTTTATCCTGCCCAGGATAGGTGCCAGCTTTGATAACATATGGGGTCCACAATAATCTGCCACCATCCATTTTTTTGGCCTCAGTAGACGTGACATCAAGTATCGTGAATTTCCCAGTATTAGCTGCCATTAGTTTTGTGATTGCTCCTGTTGGGGGCCCAGATGGAATGCCAGCAGCTACAATCTGTCCGTTGGCGAGTGCATCTGCGGTAGGTCCGTATCCAGCGTAAACAAGATCAAAGTCTCCACTAATGTCCAGGCCCAAACCGGACAACAAAACTTTGTTAGAGCCTAGTGTTCCAGAATTTTGCTTGCCCATGCCAGCAGCTTGTCCTTTTAGCCCCATCAAATCAGAAACAGTTCCAGATTTTACCCTTTCATTGGCAACCAGGAACTGTTCAACATTTTGCCAAAGCATCGTTACAGAGCGCAGGTTTTTTTGTGGTTCTGATATTGGCCCGGTACCTGTCGCTGCATAAGATCCGTACAAACCCTGTAATATTGCAAAATCAGCTGTTTTGGCACCAAGGGCCTGGACGTTCGCTCCTGAACCTGCTGAATTAACAGCAGTGAGACTAAATTTTTGCTTTGGCAAAAGTTTGACCTTTGTCAAAGTAGCGATAGCAGTACCAACAGGATGGTATGTTCCACCAGTTGAGGCCGTGTTCAATACATAATCTTTGTCCGCAGCCCAAGCTTGAATTTGTGATGATACTAGGAAAATTGCTACGAGAAAGGTTAGTACCTTACTTAGAAGTTTACTTATTTTCATGGGAACCTTTAAATCTTTTAATAGATTGGAGAAGTCAGTTTGAAATTTAGAAAATCATTTCACTTTCTAAGTTAGGGGTGGAGGTCTTTGCAGTAAATACACGGGAGGCTTTTTGAAAACTCTTCGAAGTGTACTTTTCAGAGTGGTTTTAGTCTTCAGAACCAGATACATGTGGGCTCAGTGTGATGATGAAAAAACATAAATTTTACTCAGTTGTTCGAAGCTTGATTGGTATTGGAATACTTCTTAGACGATTTTATCTTTTTGTCGACAATCGTTTTAAAAAGGCTCGATATATATCTTTTGAAATGGATAGTTGAGAAGATCAAATCTGAATCAAATTACAATCTTGCACTAGAAAAACTTAGAAACTGCTATCGAATTTGCTCCGCAGAAAGTGTTTTTCCTTTAGATTCCCAGAAACTCTGGGCTCCCTTGTGGACAGGAGTAACGATACCTGTCAATCCAGAATCAATACTCATCGCTTTTGCAGTTGATTTCAAACTCACCAAGTGTTCTAACCCCTTTGACTGATAAATCAGCTGGACAGCTTTCTCGACAAAATCTCCGGGAAGGTGCCTACCCGCTGTCCAAAGGGCGGAATCTTGAATCGTAACCACTTCATAGTCCACACCTTGATACGTATCTGCTGGAATCACGACTTTCGAGTAGAAGGGGAAATCCTCAAAAAGTTTTCCATTCTTTTTGGCTTCTGAGTAGGTTTGGAGCAACTTAATCTTGTTGGATGAAGCAGCCTGAACTACAGCAGAATTAGGATATCCTGCAAAAACCCAAAGAGCATCAATCAATCCATCACCCAGGGCAGCGGCTCCTTCACTGTATCCAAGATACTGGGCCTCAATTTTCCCCCAGACGCCCATACTTTCAAAAAAGCGTTGGGCTGAAGCAGCTGCGCCTGATCCAGAAGCACCAATGGCAACTTTTTTACCAACAAGATCAGAGACGCTATTTATCTGCCTATCATTCAGTACCACTAGGTGAGCTGGTGCACCATAAAGATAGGCTAAGGCATGCACATTTCTGAACTGTCGCGAGTTATTTTTTAGCCTTCCATTTCGGCCCAGATATAAGTCACCAGAGTATGTGATTCCAAAGTCGGCTTCTCTGTTATTGAGACGCTTTAAATTTTCAACAGATCCGGCTGATGATTCATTAAGAATCTTGTAACCATCTATCTCTTTTGAAAGATACTCGGAAATTCCGGCCGAAAAATACTGAAATGTACCCCCATCAGGGCCACCTGAAAACAAAAGGGTCCTCTCTGTTGCAATTGTTTTAAATGAGTAAAGCAACATTATTACTAGCGCAAATGAAAATAAAATATTCCGAATCTGCTGGGCAAAAATAATCAACATGATTACCTGAAGATGATTGTTGGATAAATCTCTAAAAAAACTTAGACATTCTAAGAAGAATCTTTTTTAGAAGAAATTAATCTAATAAGCAAAATTTACAGTTTACTCATGAAAATTTTTGAATGGTTGATACATAAAATTAGTACTAAGTAAATTTTTGTTAATTTTTAATATTTTCTTAATAATTATTTTGAAAAAATTATATTTGTCGAAAAAATGCTAATTTCAGGAATATCTCTTATTATTTGAAATCTGATAAATTTTAAAATTATATTAGTATCTTACAAAGGAAATCAACTTTGAATGCAAACATTCATTTAGGGCATATTCGATTCCCCCCACTCTTGGTTGGCCTCACAGGTTTTATCTGCTTTGCAACCCTTGGAGCTTTGATCAAACTTTTGAGATTAGATTTGGACCCTCTAAGTTTGATTGCGCCCTGGCTGTTGATGAATGCGGTTGTGATGGGTATTTGGATTTACTTTCGTAGGGGTTTGAAAGGTTTTAGAACAAAAATTCCAACCGTTCATTTCGTTCGAGGTTTGATAATGTGTCTGCCCTTTCTCGGAGGGGTTTATGCTCTACATTATGTCTCACTATCGCTTTACAGTACCCTNNTNAATACAAGCCCNTTCTTCTTNGTNCTATTGGGNANNTTTTGGCTNAACGAAACGGTGAGTNCNAAAATNTGGTTTGCNGTNGCTCTNGGATTCNTTGGCGTGTTGATCTGTTTNAGACCAGGATGGGAAAGTTTCAGTTGGTTNTTGCTNGCGCCTCTGNTGGCAGCAATGNGNCATGCNGTNGGAAATGCCTGGCTNAGAAGANATCCAAAAGAACCTGAAAGTCGNTGGGTATTTTATCAGGAGTTGCTTGGAGGTACAGTTGCNGGGTTACTCTTNTGGGNTANAGGAGGTGAACTCCCNGAAAACGATCATCTCNTATTNATGGGATCAATGGTGGGAATCGATATTNTTGCNATGACCACNGTCNTCTTCGCATTCAAAAGAATAGAATCTTCNCGTATCGCTCCGTGGGTCTATGTNCAGATCCCCNCTTCTGCTTTAGCNGGNTGGTTGTTGTTTGANGAAATTCCAGAGTGGACAACTGCGCTAGGCGCTTGTCTCATAGTTTTTGGGGGCTGGATTGCACTAACTCGTAAGGCGTAATTGGAGCTTACTAGGATGCAGATTGGGTAGCATGAAAGATNCGTCCAANACCAATATTGTAGAGCCCCGAAAAGACAACTAGAGCAGAACCAATGTACATGATCGTATCTGGNTGTTCTCCAAGAATCCAATTGGAGAGAATCAATGCAAAGAGTAGTCGAGTATAGCGAAATGGAGCAATCACAGATATTTCACCATCTCGGGTTGCCTTAACCAATGCGTAATAGGCAATGCAACTAACAACGCTGGACGCGAGCATCAGCAATAAGTCTTCACTTCTAGGTATGACTGGAACTGGAAATAAAGGGATAGTGAGAAAACCTATCAGTGCACAAGCAGCAAAAGCCCAACTTGAAACGGCTAGCGAGGGNACAGAAACTGACATTACCCGTGTTGTTATTTCTCGTAAAGCTAACATGGCCACGGACAAAACTGCGAATATTGATGCAGGGGTGAAGCTGTCAGTACCTGGACGGATGATCAGCATAATCCCCGCAAAGCCAAGGCCAATTGCGATCCAACTGCCAAGGCTGACTCTCTCACGGAGAAAAAGAGCTGCTCCTAAGGTGACGAGTAATGGAGAAAACTGGAGTATTGCCGAAGCTGAACTGAGAGGAGAATTGACAACAGCAATGACAAAAAAGAGCGCTGCAAACAAGTCTGCTAGAGTCCTAGTGATGAACGGTTTATTTAACATTTCCTTCGTCAGCAGAGGGATTTTCTTCCACCATGCGATCANCACGAACCAAATCAAACTCAACAATCCTAGCATGATTAGGATCTGGCTGACCGGCAAATGNGCAGAAACTAGTTTGATTACTAGGTCTTCAATTGCAAAGCCAGCCATTGCCAGCACCATGTATATAATCCCAATTTGATTTGGATTCTCTCTAAATTTTTTAAGATTCAAGAATAGTNTTGGAAATTTGCATTAAATGAATACTGACGGGAGAACATTCCAGACCAGAGTTTTGATCATTAGAGAATGAATATCTTTNATTTNTATTCAATGCTTATTTGTNAAAANCCTTATTTATNAGGNATGAAAGTTTTNTTACANTAGAGTTTNGTAGTTCATNTACAGGCAGGNNNNAAGTAGGCTCGACTGGAGCCTGCTGNATTGGATCACAAGCCGTGGAAGGCTACGGTCTTCAATTCAGTCATTTCTTCTACAGCGTAGCGAGGACCTTCTTTGCCAATACCACTGCCCTTGAAGCCTCCGTAGGGCATNAGATCAGCTCTCCAAAGTGGCGACCANTTAATCATCGCATTCCCGCTCTCAATTTGTTGAGCAAAACGTAAGGCTGTGTTGACATCTTTTGTGAAAATACTGGCTCCAAGCCCATAATTTNCACNATTGGCGATTTNCATCGCNTCTTCAAAGCTGCCTACAGGNGCGACACCAATCGCAGGACCAAAGAGTTCNTGTGTGGCGAGTCTCATGCCNGGTTTGATATCTGCTATGACTGTCGGTTGAACAATAGCTTTTTCACGNGCTCCTCCGGTAATCAGACGNGCTCCTCCTAGAACCGCTTCTTGGAGCCAATCTGACACCCGTGCTGCTTCTGNTTCGTTGATCATCGCACTGAGCTTTGTNGATTCTTCCATGGGGTTACCTACAGAAATGTCCTCCACAGCACCCTTGACCACATCTAAATAATCAGCATAGACCTTTTGATGGACAACGACTCTCTGAAGGGAAATACAAACCTGTCCAGCATTGACAAAGCCTCCTGTTGCTGTAGCAGCAGCTACTTGTTCAAGATCAGCGTCTGGCATAACTAACATGGGACAGCTTGAACCAAGCTCTANGGACAGCTTCTTAACCCCTGCAATTTGGGTGATCTGCTCACCNACATCGGTACTGCCCGTGAAGCTGATTTTGCGTACTCGCTTATCGGCACAGAGTAACTTCCCCAATCGTGAGCCTGAACCCGTGATGGTTTGCAGAGCATTTTCGGGAAGGCCGGCCTCGTAAAAAAGTTCGGTCATCCNCAAAGCTGANAGTGAGGTCTGCTTAGCTGGTTTTAANATCACGGCATTACCAGTACTCAGGGCAGGTCCGATTTTGTGCATNACGAGCAGTAATGGATAGTTGAAGGGGGTGATGGCCAACACCACTCCACAGGGNACTCGCATGGTGAAACCCAGTTTGTCTTTGCCAGCACCGACTTGAGCATCAAGGGGAAGACTCTCTCCACGAACTTGAGTACCTTCAAACACAGAGAGTCTCAATAGTTCTCCAACACGGCCTGCTTCTCCTCTGGCTTCTNAGATNGGTTTCCCAACTTCAAGAGAGACCAATTTGGCCAACCCATCNACATTCTTATCAATCAACTCCGCAGCCTTGTTGAGGATTCTGGCTCGTTCATGGGCTGGTATTTGTGNNAATNTTTTTGACGCNTTGTGTGCTGCTTCNAGGGTCTGTTCTACTTGCTNATCNGTGGCATCTGGAATGTGATCAANAGTTTCTCCATTNAAGGAGCGAATGACTGGTGAGCTTTTGGGAGACTCAGACCAAGNTCCGTNTATGAACATTTTGCGCATAAGTGCTCCTTTTAAAGTNGAAATGCCCAAGGAAAAAAGTATGGATTTTTTGGAAAGAAACCCGAAAGAGCCCAGCAAAATTTCAAGTCCATGGGGGTTTTAGTGAGGATAAAATGATGAAAAGGCTCTTTAGTGCAGGGTTGCCAGAAAATATGCTGACTCAGGTCTGAATTTCGATGACAGCTTTCTGAAGTGCGTCCGTCAAGTGCTGATGACCAATCCTTGAGTAAACCAAGGGATTAGCTTTTTCTGGGTCTTGCTCTGCTTCAACTACGATCCAGCCACTGTATTTGATATCTGAGAGTACTTTCGCGAAGTTGTGAAAGTCTATTGATCCATCCCCAGGAACTGTGAAGACTCCCTCCAGAACAGCATCCAGGAAGCTCATGTCTTCGTCCTGAACTCTTTTGTAGACTTCGTCCCGAATATCTTTACAGTGCACATGTTTTACCCGATGCCCATGACGACGGGTGGTTGCCTCCACATTGCCACCTGCGAAAGTAAGGTGTCCTGTGTCTAACAATAAATTCACATTGGGGCCCGTATTGGCCATTAGCAGGTCGACTTCTCGCTCAGTCTCTATAACCGTTCCCATGTGATGATGATAGACCATCGGCACTCCATAATCTGCCATGCGATCAGCAAGCTCAGTCAATTTCTGCCCGTATTCAGGATATTCATCGTCAGGCATCACAGGACGCTTGGAGACTGGAATTTNCCGCTTTGTTTGGACGCTTCCACTGGTTTCTGCATAAACCAGGACAGGAGCTTGTAGAGATTTGAAGGTATAGAGCATTTCCTGNAGATTTTCCCATTCTTCGTCAACACTGCACTCGCGTAGGGTTCCAGAGAACCAACCTGACGCTAGCTTGAGATCAAACTGTTTGAGCAGTGGTCCAAGTTTCTCAGGATCCATTGGATACTTAGCGCCACTTTCTGTTCCAGTAAACCCCGCCTCACGACTTTCCCGCAGACATGTTTCCAATGAAGTGTCTCCACCCAATTGGGGGAGATCGCTGTTGGACCAAGCAATTGGGGCGACAGCAAGTTGAACGCTCATATTTTTCCTGAAGTCGAATGTTATCTGGAATCAGCTAATCAATTTGTAATCATTGACTGTGGGGAACACCACCTTACTTCTTTTGACGAAAGCTTGACCGCTTCCAACACTTTTTGAATCTCAAAGGCTTCAGTGAAATCAGGCCAACATGCATTTCCACTTTCCAGGGCATGTAGAAGTTGTAGCAGTTCAATTACCTTCAGTTCATTGAAGCCAAGTTGATGGCCAGGTGCAGGGCAGAAAGCACCGTAGTGGGGGTGCTCTGGCCCGGAGAACAATGTTTTAAAACCATCTCGCCCAGCTTTCTGGTTGGCATCATAAAGTCTCAACTCATTGAACTGTTCTTGATTGAAGACAAGGGTTCCTTTTGTACAAGTCAGTTCAAAAGCAAGGTGCATCTTCCGCCCCCAGGCCATCCAACTAGCCTCCAGTGTTCCAACGCAGCCGTTTTCAAATCTCACGAGGCAGTGCGTTTGGTCATCAACATGAACTTTGCGTTTTGTTTCTCCAATAGGCCTTTCGGGAACAACAGTTGTCAGATTACCTAAGACTTCTTGAATTGGCCCTGCTACGTAGCGAGCCAGGGAGATGATATGACTTCCCAAATCATATAATACTCCTCCACCCTGAGAAGCATCCAGTCGAGTTGTGTATGGTGATAGAGGGTTGGCCATGTAGTCTTCTGCATGCACACCCCTGAAAGCAATTGGTTCTCCGATTTCACCACTCTGAACAATCTCTCGGGCTGTTCTCATGAGGGGGTTCTGCAAATAGTTATACCCCACAAGGGTAGGGATTTGCTTTGATTTGGCCAGATTAGCCATTTCTTGGGCTTCAGCTAGTGTGCAAGCTAACGGCTTCTCACAATAGACGGGCTTCGCCAAGCTCATCGCAGCGATTGCAATTGGATGGTGCAAATGGTTTGGAGCCGTTATGTCAATGACTTCGACTTCAGNATGTTGCACCAACTCCTGCCAATCTGAAGTGCTCTGTTCAAAATGTAGAGCCTTTGCCTGTTGACTGGCAAGCTCTGGGGACGCATCAGCAAGCATCTTAAGCACAGGTTTTTGAGAGACTGCAAAGATGCTGGCTATGGAATTATAGGCGTTGACATGGCAACGACCCATGAATCCGGAACCGATCAGTCCGATTCCTAGTGTTTTCATTAAAATTCTTCCTCTCTATTTTAGACACCCAAGCGTTGATGTTTTTGGCCTTCCGAATGATCTGACCTTGCTTGACGGACTTCTTCACGATCACTAACTTCCGGAACTCCAACATCCCACCAAGCATCTCCAGGAGTCCATTGTGATGGCTGAGTTTTNATGCAGATGACATAAGTGCGATCTGCTGCTTTNGCACGTTTGAATGNGGCTTCCAACTNTGCNGTGCTNTCCACCTGCTCACCCAGAGCTCCCATGCTGGTGGCGTGNTGTACNAAATCAACTNNNTGTAGATTCTCTACTTTACAGTCCTGNAAGAGATTGTTGAAAGAGGCNCTNCCCTTGAAATTTTGTAAACGATTAATCACNGAGAAGCCACCNTTNTCNCANANGATGACTATCATTTTATGTCCAGTTAACACAGTGCTATAAATGTCACTGTTCAACATTAAATAGGATCCATCACCAACAAAGACGATGACATCTCGGGATGGATCTGCCAATTTTGCTCCCCAACCGCCTGCGATTTCATAACCCATACAGGAAAAGCCAAACTCACAGTCAAAGGTTCCAATGGAGCGCGTTTTCCAGTTTTTGCAAAGTTCGCCAGGTAATCCTCCTGCAGCCGTAAGTGCCAAGTCAGTGGTGTCACAGATTCTATTGATGGCTCCGACGACTTGTCCGTAACTTGGAGGAACAGCATCTGATGGTCCGGAATGCTCATCTACGGTCCGGTTCCACTCTGCATAATACCCCTGAGCTGTCTCGAGCCAATCCGGACTGCCTGCCCAGTTACCGAGAGCACTGCTTAGGTCTTCCAAGCCAACCTTGGCGTCTCCGACTACAGAAAGCGCCCGATGCTTGTGGGCATCGAAGCTTGCTGCGTTGATCGCAATTAACCGCATTGACTCATTACCAAAGACAGACCATGAACCCGTGGTGAAATCTTGTAGACGAGTTCCCACTGCAAGGACTACATCAGCCTCTGCAGCAATTGCATTTGCAGAGCTTGAACCGATTACTCCGAGTGGCCCAGCATTGAGCTTATGGTCGTGCAGCATTTGTGATCGACCCGCAATTGTCTCTGTCACTGGGATACCATGTTTTTCAGCGAAACTGGTCAGTGCAGAAACTGCATCTGAGTAAAATACCCCTCCACCAGAAACAATCATCGGCTGTTGGGCAGATTTCAAAATTGCTGCTGCCTCAGCAATGCTATCCTGATCTGGCCGAGGTCGTGGACTTCGGTGAATATTCTTATCAAAGAATACCTCGGGATAATCGTAAGCTACGGCTTGAATATCCTGTGGTAAGGCAATGAACGCTGGTCCAGAAGTAGCTGGATCCATCATTGTTGCAATAGCTTGTGGTAGGGAGACCATCAACTGTGCGGGATGGGTAATTCGATCCCAGAATCTTGTACAAGACTTGAAGGCATCCGCAACAGTCATTGTCGGATCTTGGAAGTGTTCAACCTGCTGCAGAACCGGATCGGGTAGCCGGTTTGAGAAGGTATCTCCAGAGAGAAACAGAACGGGCAGACGATTCGAGTGAGCCGTGCCAGCCGCTGTCAGGAAATTTGTACAGCCAGGGCCAATTGAGGAGGTAGCAACCATGATCTGACGTCGGCGCCTTGCCTTGGCAAAAGCAACTGCAGCTAAACCCATTGATTGCTCATTCTGACCCCGCCAAGTAGGCATTACATCACGAACTGATTCCAGAGCCTCCCCAAGACAGGTAACGTTGCCATGTCCAAAAATTGCGAAAACACCTGGAAACAATGGTTCTTGCTTGCTATCAAGCATCGTGTGTTGGTTGACAAGATAGCGAACCAAGGCCTGGGCCATCGTCAGTCGAATTGTTTTCATAAGGACTCCTCTTGCTAATTGACTCAAAAAGTCTATTTTAATAAATTGTTGAACAAAAATTCAAATTTATTAGGTTCATCTGCTTCACCAACATATTTGACAACAATATGAACATAATCTTCTAAGGATTCTGATGACGAACCTCCCTCTACCTGATACCTATGAACGGTTGATCACGCAGGTGACTGAGCAGTTTCCAAAGATGAAGAAAAGTTTTCAGCGTATTACACGTTTTATGGTTCAGAACCCAAATGCGATGGCAGTTGAATCTGTCAAAGTTATTGCAGATCAAGCAGGGGTTCAGCCCTCCTCCCTGGTACGTTTCGCTAAGCACATGGGCTACAATGGCTTCAGCGAAATGAAGCGTGTTTTTCAATCTCACCTGATTTCCACAGCAAGTTCGAAAGAACGCTTTGAATCATTTAGCAATGAGGTTTCATCAGAGTCGAGCAATTCGACTGCTTCATTCCTACAGTCCTTGGTAAGTAATGATATTGCAGCCTTGAATGACCTCAAGCACAGTATTTCACCCGAAGTACTGGAAAAGGCAGTTTCATTACTACAGGAAGCAGACACAATCTATGTTCTGGGGCAATTGCGTTCGCTATCAGTAGCCTACTACATTCGCTATTTGTTACTTTATCTCCGACAAAATGTACGGCTTCTCGATAGCTCTGGCGGACTGGCAACTGAGGAGGCAGAGTTGATGAATGAGAAATCCCTGCTAGTTGCCGTTTCTTTCCGATATTACGCTCGTGAAGTTGTAGACATCGTTGAGGGGACAGCCCGTAAGAAGATCCCGATTCTTGCTTTTACGGATAGCCAATTGAGCCCTCTGCACAAACATGCCACCTGCTCGCTTGTCGTGCCGGGTGCGGGTCATAAATTCAGTTATTCATTGGCTGCCACAATGTGCCTTGCACAAAGTCTAATTGTCAGCATGGCCAGCCGGCTTCAGATTGAGAGCTCCGAGGAAGAATTCAATCCGCAGGATCTTTTAGGATCAAGTGACCCAAAAGTATTGCAAAGAATCTCACCCTCCAAGCCATATCATTTTGAGCAGAATTGAGTCTTTTTTGGATAACTCAAGAGTAAACTGCCTCCCAATTTACCACTCGATCTTTTTGTAATCGCCCTGTCAGGGCATCCACTACATTTTCAACACAGACCAACCCAAGTCGACGGGTACATTCTGCTGTTAAGCTTGCATTGTGGGGACTTAATACTACTTTCTCAGACCTCAATAACTCCATTTTTCGTTGTGGAGGCTCTTGCTCAAAGCAATCCAATCCGGCTCCAGAAAGTGTTCCTGCATCTAACGCTTTTAGAAGTTCATCTTCATCAATTAAACCTCCGCGGGCAGTATTGATAACATAAGCTGTAGTTGGAAGAGTCTTGATCTCTGATGCGCCGATAATATGTCGATTTTGAGGAGTGAATGGCAGATGCAGACTGAGAAAATCTGTTTCGGATAGAGAAGCCCCAAGATCGTTAATATAAATTGCTCCTTCCTGAATAACTTGCTCTGAATTCACATAAGGATCGAAGACGTGTATTCGCATTCCAAATGCTTTGGCACGTTTGGCCACTTCTCTGCCAATCCGACCATAGCCTACCAGCAAGAGATTCTTTCCAAATATCTCTGAACCCTGGAGACGATTACGCGATTCCCAATCACCTTCTCTCATTGCTCGATCAAAGGTACTCCCACGTTTCGCTAGAGTTAGTATTAAGTACAGCGCGTGTTCGGCAACCGTAATGGCATTAGCATTTCCAGTGGTTGCCAAGGGGATCTTTTTTCTTGAAAGCACATCAACTGGAACATTGTCATATCCCACCCCATGACGCGCCACAATTTTAAGTTGATTCGCTTTATCCATCAGGTCTGCAGACAGCTTAGTGGTACGTATGATCAAGGCATCAGCTTTTGCTAACTTGATGGAGATTTCTTTCCGAGAGGGCTTCTCCAATACCTCGTGGGTTAACTCATCATGGGATCGCAGTAATTGCATTGCGTCCTCATGGATCTTGCCGAGTAGCAGTATGTGCCCACGGGGAGTCGACATGATTAGTAGGAACTGGAGCTAGGTGATTGAGACATGTCTGAGCGCATCTTGGTCAAAACACCTTGCGCAGCACTAGCCATCAAACGGGAATCTGATGCGATCGTCACGAATCGGAATCCTTTTTCAATCATTCGTAGAGCATACTCCGGTGTCCCGTTGTGAATTCCAGCTGCAACTCCATGCTCTGTGGCTTTTCGAAGAATCATATCTATCGCTTCCAGAACGATAGGGTCTTCCTGGTCGAAAGTTGGGACCCTTCCGAGAGAGTTCCCTAAGTCTGAAGGACCAATGTAGACCATGCGAATGCCTTCTACCTTTAGAATGTCATCTAGGTTATCCAGTGCCTCCTTCGTTTCAATCATAGCGATTGGAAGAATTTCATCATTGGCGTGAGATGGATAGTCTGCTCCCAAACTGAAGAGGGCCCTGATTGGTCCAAAGCTGCGTTGTCCAAAGGGAGGATAATAACAAGCTTGAACAAAGCGCTCTGCATCAGAAGCCTTGTTTATCATTGGACAAATCACTCCGTAGGCCCCGGCGTCTAGCATGCGCATGACGATCCCCTCTTCTAACCAGGGTACGCGGGTCAACGGAGCAGTGCTTGTAGTGCAGATTGCTTGGAACATTGTCACTGCATTCTGATAGTCGGACACACCATGTTGCATGTCCACTGTCAGCGAATCCCATCCTTGGTGCGCCATCACCTCTGCGGAGAAAGAATTAGGAATCGCCAGACATCCATTAACGATGGCGCGGTCTTCATTAAGCAGTTTGATCAGTGGATTTGGACGCATTGGGCCTCAATTTCTAGATTGATATAGAGAGCTAGGCTGATCAGATGAAAGCCTGTTCGACACTAAATTATAGGCTAAATTGATAGATAACAAGGTTTTTGAAAATTAATTTCCAATTTTAAAATTTCAGAACTAATTTTCAGAATCTTTGGGGTAATTGTTCTTTTCTGAACGACTCTTTGGCTTAACCAGCTCTAAATTTAGAGCGTAGGAAAGTTGAATTTCGCACCTTCCTTGATTCCTGTTGGCCATCTGGAAGTGACAGCTTTGAGTCGGGTGTAGAAGTTGATGGATTCAGGACCATAAATATCATGATCACCGAACAAAGATTTTTTCCATCCACCAAAGCTGTGGAAGGCGACTGGTACCGGGATTGGGACGTTCACACCTACCATGCCTACCTCAATCTTGCTTACAAAATCGCGAGCTGTATCACCATCGCGTGTGAAGATTGCGATGCCATTTCCGTAAGGATTGTTGTGAACTAATTGCATTGCTGCCTCATAGGTTGGGACTCGCACTGTCGACAGAACAGGGCCAAAAATTTCTTTCTTGTAAATCTCCATCTCGGGGGTGACTTTATCAAATAGGCAGCCTCCGATGAAAAATCCATTTTCGTGGCCCGGCACCATGTAGCCTCGACCGTCCACTATAAGTTGTGCACCCTGCTCCACTCCACTGTCCACGTATGCAGAAACCTTGTCTCGATGCGCACGGGTAACTAGAGGACCCATATCCAAGCCTGGTTCCATGCCGTTACCAATTTTGAGAGTTTTGACTTGGGGAATTAGTCGATCTATCAGCGCGTTTGCCGTTTCTTCACCAACTGGCACAGCTACGGAGATCGCCATACAGCGCTCACCTGCACTCCCATAACTGGCACCCATCAAAGCACTGGCTGCTTGATCAAGATCTGCATCTGGCATGATGANCANAATGATTNTTNGCACCNCCAAGAGCCTGAACTCTTTTGTCATGAGCCGTACCACGCTGATAAATTANTCTGGCAATTGGCGTTGAACCGACAAAGCTGATCGCAGCNATATCTGGATGATCCAACAATGCCTCTACTGCCTCACGGCCACCNTGCACGACNTTGAAGACCCCATCCGGCAACTCTGCTTGCTGTAGTAATTCTGCCATTAATAAGGAGGCACTTGGGTCTTTTTCAGAGGGTTTTAAGACGAAGGAATTCCCGCAGGCAATTGCCATAGGATACATCCACATTGGCACCATGACCGGGAANTTGAAGGGNGTAATACCGGCAACNACTCCCAACGGTTGCCTAAATGAGTAAGCATCGACCGCATTGGCTACCTGCTCACTGAATGNGCCCTTCAGTAGATGAGGTACACCACAGGCAAATTCCACTACCTCAATTCCCCTCTGAACTTCTCCTTTTGCNTCNTCAAAGGTTTTTCCATGCTCTTTAGTAATCGCTTCAGCCAGTCTGTTATGATTTTGCTGAAGCAACTCCAAAAAGCGGAACATCACTCGNGCGCGTCGTAGTGGAGGAGTCGTCGCCCATTTAACAATAGCTGTTTTTGCAGCTTGCACTGCCTGGTCAACTTCAGCAGCACTGGAAAGTGCGACTTCTCCTGTNATTTCNCCAGTAGCAGGATTGGTCACAGATAGCTTGTCAGCGTTTGCTGGATGACAAAGTTTTCCAGCAATGAAGTTTTGGATCAGTTTTACAGACATTTTCTATCTTCTCTCAATTCAATTGGTGGATGATACTCATAGTTGAACAATCCATTCGTGGGCAGGNTCATTCTTGAATTTCCAGACACGGCTCGGACCTGCCATGACGTTCAGGTAATAAAGATCGTAACCGTGAGGAGCTCCTGCTGGATGGTAGCCACGAGGAACCATCACCACATCCCCATCATGAACAACCATTGTCTCATCCAGTGATCGATCATCTGTGTAGACTCTCTGNAAAGCNAAGCCCTGAGATGGCTGCAGTCGATGATAATAAATTTCTTCCAGTTGTGATTCACTGGGCATGTTGTCAGTGTCGTGTTTGTGTGGTGGGTAACTTGACCAGGAGCCATTGGGNGTGATCACTTCAACAACCAATAGGCTATCAGCAGGTTCCGTCTGAGGTAGNATGTTGCAGACGTGCCTTGTGTTGGTACCTTGGCCACGTGTCTCACGACCCATGGATTCTGGTGNAATTAAGCGTGCAGCATGGTCACCAAATCCCGGAGCGCGACACACTGCGATTTCGAGATTTGTGGTTGCTGTTATAGTGAACTCATTGGAGTGAGGNANATACACTGCGTGAGGGGCCTTGTCCTCAAAGACGCTCATNCTGTCTCCAAGGTCTTTCCAATCCTCCTTTTTAGTGTTGATGTCAGCTCGTCCTGTAACCAGTACGAGACAGACCTCCTGATCNCCTGTTACTTGCTGTAAGGATTGCCCCTGATGTAGGTGGTAGACATCAAAGCCNACGTGTTTCCACTGGGCGCGTTCTGGAGTGATGCTTTGAACTAATCCGGTGTTGTCAGGTTCCTGATGGCGGCTGAGTAAAGTTGACATATTCCTCTAATTCATTGAGGTGGCTTGGACGTGCCAATTNATTNCCTTAAANTNTGATTAAGAAGCAGGCGAGGCTTCTTCCCACATCCTNAGAATAGTTTTGNAATTCTTTTCGATAATGGAGGGGATCTGCGCAGAGGTCAAGGAGCCATTGATGTAGCTTTCCCANGGTCCCCAGAAGATGGAGCGCCCAATGGCAAATCCACAAGTATGTGGAGTGGATCTCANGATTTTGAACCAGCTGGGGAAAGTTTCTAGAGGAGCGTTTTTCCCTAGAACAATTACCCCAGCTTCGGCATCGTGTCGATCAAGGGCATTCGTNACTTTCTGCCACTCGGCTTGATNATCAAGGGCCATCATCTTCCACCAAAAAGGTGTAATTTGGGCTTCATAAACTTCTTCAATTGCAGCTGCCTGCGCCTCTCCATCTTGCGAAAGGTTTGATGAGAGAATCAGCTCCAGCATCAAGCGTCGATCAAGCAATTGACAGATCGTTTCCAGTCTTTTCAATTGGTCGAGTTGTCGCAGTTTTTTTGTGGCATCAAGAGCAGGATGGAAGTGCCAAAGNACCTTAACAAACCATTCGGATGGGCGCCCAANGAGGTGCTCNTGCAANTCTTCNCCACAGAGCCACTCAACNGGAAAAGAGCCTGCTTGCTCAATNGGGGCNCCCACCGAATAAGATGCGTAGGCTGAATCCTGCAAAATATCNGCTCCNTATTCNGGATCAACCAGTAGCGCAAGAGGGAGTGATGTTTGTTCTGCAGCCACTTTTTTGAATCCCTCAAACACCAATCTTTTGAATTCAGCAATTTTGCTGGTTGGCTGATTGTGCTGCTTACAGGAATCTTCAAATTGGGTGCGATGATCAAAAGCNAGNACTTGCAATGGAAAATTTCTTGGTTTCCCAAGAATTGTTCGTTGATGAAGACGCAACANTTGTGGGTTTNTTAGAATGTNTGGATCTGCATCAAAATTTTCAATCAGGTATTGTAATTCCTCAAAAGAAGCCATCGANGGAGCACAACCATGCCGGGTGACAGTCAGCGCACCGTTNGCGTTGCCCCAAAGTGCGCATGTTTCNAGTGATTCACCCCGTANCCATCCACGCAAAAATCCNGAGGCAAAGGCATCTCCGGCTCCAAGAACATTCAGCACTTTGATGGGAAATGGTCTGGCAGTTCGACTTTGCTGACTACCAGATTCAAACACTTCACAACCCTTTTCTCCACGCTTCAGTACCACGGTAGCTCGTGAAGAATCACGGATTACNTGCAGNGCATCTTCCAAGGTCTCAGAGCCACCGACGATCATTACCTCTTCTTCAGTACCGATGATCAGATCCAAATCCTTGATCAACGGTTGCAATTCTCTTGTGACANTTTCAGACGCAACAAAACGTGATTCGCCGTCACCAGCTGCGGTNAATCCCCANAGAACAGGTCGATAGTCAATGTCNAGAACCACAGCACAGCCTTGTTCCTTAGCAGTCTTGATGGCGGCTAGGGTAGCTTGCTTCATGGATGGACTAGAAAGCCCNGTACCTGTGAGAAGTAGTGCCTTGCATTTTTTCAGGAAGCAAGGATCAGCATCATCAGGNAGTATCTGCATGTCTGCGCAGTTTTCTCTGTAGAAGATGAGTGGGAAGCGANNAGGTGGGCTGACTCCTAAAAGAACGAGAGCTGTCAAATGNTCAGATGTGTCACGTANTAGGGTAGTGTCTACTCCTTCGTGGTGAAGTTGCTGACGAAGGAATTTCCCCATGGCGTCAGTNCCAGTGCAGGAAAACATCGCNGATTTCAATCCAAGACGTGAGGTGCCAACAGCGATGTTCCCTGCACAACCACCTAAGTACCTTCGGAAGCTTTGGGCATCTTCAAGAGGGCTATGTATTTGTTCAGCATAGAGGTCAACGGCTACACGGCCCATACAAACAATATCAAATGGACGGCTGGNGTCCATTTGTCGATTGAAATTGGACATGTTTTAGTGATTTTTTTCAGAGGAAGAAGTGNACTCAAGGTAGGTCAGCAACACAACTTNTTAGGAGGAAAAGAAAGCTGGNNAATGACTACCNNAAACTAATTGAGAATAATNTTTTGGAAAATTTTTTCTCAAAATTAATTTTTTGAATTTATTTGCCATTGGANAACAAGTCAAATATATTTGGCGAACTAANTTCCTANANAATTAAAATTCAAATATTCTCGCTAAACTCCTATTCGNTTTTTTTCTAATGGTAAGTTCAAATCGACGAAGCCCAGATGAATTGAGAAGTGCGCGNTGGTANGCACCTGATGATCTCCGCAGCTTNGGACATCGTTCACGCACAAAGCAAATGGGATTTCACCGAGATGAGTTTCTTGGCAAGCCAGTGATTGCGATCATCAATCCCTGGAATGAGTTGAACACCTGCCACACTCACTTTCCGCAGAGAGTCCAAGACATTAAGAGGGGAATANACCAAGCGGGGGGGTTTGCTGTTGAATTGCCAGTGCTCTCATTGGGTGAGCAATTGCTAAAGCCAACNGCGATGATGTANCGAAATCTGCTTGCGATGGAAGTAGAAGAGGTTTTACGGGGCTATCCAGTGGATGGGGCTGTGTTGTTAGGTGGGTGTGACAAAACCACTCCCGGTGTACTAATGGGTGCTCTCAGTATGAATTTGCCATTTGTATATGTCCCTGGAGGGGCAATGCTTCGTGGTAATTGGCGGGGAGAGACACTGGGTAGTGGAACTGATGTTTGGAAATATTGGGATCAGCGCCGTGCAGGNGAATTGGATTCAGANAGTTGGGAAGAAATTGAAGATGGAATTGCNCGCTCACCAGGTACCTGCATGACNATGGGTACNGCAGCTACGATGATGTCATTGGCAGAGGCGCTTGGNTTGAGCATGCCTGGAGCTTCCTCAATTCCTGCCGTTGATTCCAATCANAATCGAATGGCTTCCTGGAGTGGACGTCGAGCAGTGGAGATAGTTTGGGAGGGTCTGAAGCCAACAGATATTTTGAGTGATGATTCCTTTGCCAACGCAATNATAGTACAGATGGCAATCGGAGGCTCCACAAATGGAATCATTCATCTTTTGGCAATGGCCCACAGAGCAGGACTAACTCTTGACCTGGAGCGTTTTGATAAAATTTCTCAGGGAATTCCATTGCTTGCTAATGTGAAACCATCAGGCCAATACGTGATGGAAGATTTCTATTTTGCAGGAGGTCTGCGAGCATTGATGCAGCAATTGAAAGATCGACTAAAGTTGAGTGCGAAGACCATCAATGGCCGAACTCTAGGAGAAAATCTAAAAGGTGCTGAAATTTATCATGACGATGTCATTCGTCCACTGCAGAATCCAGTAAAGCCAGCTGGAGGTACAGCAGTTCTGCGAGGTTCCCTTGCTCCANAGGGTGCGGTAATCAAACCATCNGCTGCTGAANANAGACTANTGAAGCACNGTGGGCCTGCCATAGTTTTCAAAGACATNCGAGACCTAAAGGCTCGTGTAGACAGTGATGATTTNCGAGTGACTGCTGATTCTGTACTNGTTCTCCAAAATGCTGGGCCAGTGGGNGCTCCAGGAATGCCTGAGTGGGGGCAGCTCCCAGTGCCAAAAAAACTATTGCAACAAGGAATCGNAGATATTTTGAGAATTTCTGATGCACGAATGAGTGGAACTAGTTATGGTGCTTGCGTTTTACATGTGGCTCCAGAAGCAGCGTTGGGNGGACCNCTNGGCTTAGTGCGTGATGGGGATTTAATTGANCTGGATGTATTCGAGNGACGCCTTGATTTNCTGGTGGAACCCATGGAGTTAGAGAGACGTCGACAAGAGTGGCAGGCGCCAGCATTGAAACATCGCAGAGGATANGCTGCGCTATACGTTGAGCAGGTCACTCAGGCCGATGAGGGTTGTGATTTTAGGTTTCTGCANGGGTATCCTGGTGAGACAGCAGAACCAGATATATTTTGAATTNAGTCGTTGGAGCAAGGTCGTTCAAATACCCCGATTACTACATAGGAACGCAAGAGAAATGAGTGTGATCAAAGTTGGAATTGCTGGAACAAGTTGGTGGGCAGANGCGATGTATTTGCCNGCTTTAGAGGGAAACCCCCATGNAGNAGTAGTTGCAGCTTGTGGAAGAAATCCTCAGCGAGCAGAGGATTTTGCACAAAGATGGGAGATTCCTCACCACTTTGTCGACTTCAAAAAAATGCTCAATGAGGTGGAATTAGATGCCCTGATCGTTTCAACAGGTAACNACACTCATGCTCCCCTCACCATAGCTGCACTGGAAAAAGGAATCCCAGTTCTTTGCGAAAAACCCTTGGGCCTCAATTATTCTGAAGCTCTCGAGATGACTCAACTTGCACAGNAAANCAAGCTAGCCAATCTCGTACCTTTCACATATTCCTTTATGCCAACAGCTCGCTATCTGAAGCGGTTGATCGATCAAGGTTATATTGGGAAACCCTATCACTGTAATCTTCGTTACTACACNGGCTACCGAAGGAAAACGGAGTATACCTGGCGTCTGAACGCTGCGGAAGCAGGATCTGGGGCACTNGGAGATATTGGATCTCATTTTATCTACCTAGCTCAGTGGATGATTGGNCCTGTCAGNGCTGTTAGTTGTCGTCTAGGGTCGCCCATTGATCGACCAGACACAACTCCTGATGGAAAACCATTCACCCATACTGATGATACNGCTATGGTCNTGCTTGAGTTTGCGAATGGTGCTCAAGGGATGATTCATGCGACGACAGTCTGCTACGAAGATTCTCCATTCGGTCAAACNCACCACATGGAGTTTCATGGTTCCGAGGGTACTCTTTACTCAGTCACAGATTGGGACAAAGTTCAGCGGGTNCATGGGGCGCAGGTTGGTGAGGGACTACCCCATGAGCTTCCAATTCCAGATGATATTTGGGGCAAGGCCCGCAGGGATACAGTACACAACACCTATCGAGATGTTTTCCGGCAGGATGGTCATATGATTGGGGACTTCATTGAGGGAGTCCGCATAGGACAAGCGGTCCGTCCTGATTTTGCTGCTGGGGCCGATGTGCAGCGTATTTTGGATGCAGCATTGTTAAGTCATCAAGATGGTCGTCGAGTACTGATTGAAGCAATACAATAGCCTTTATCTCTTCCCCGAGAGGGGATTTTAGTCAACTCGTAGAACAGGAGTAAAATGATTCGCTTTGCTCTGATTGGTGCTGGCCGTATTGGGCAAATGCATGCTGCCAACATTGTAGCTCATGACAGGTGTGGCTTGAATTGGATCTATGATGTTCACGCTCCATCAAGTGAAGCTGTGGGAGCAAAAACAGGTGCCAAGGTCGCTCGAGATCCCGATGAAATTTTTGATGATGCAGAAGTGGATGCTGTGTTTGTGGCCTCTTCAACGCCCACACATGCTGATTTTATCGTCCGTTCAGTTCAGTCCGGCAAAGCAGTTCTTTGTGAGAAACCCATCGATTTGGATATTGCAAAGGTCGAAGAGTGCAATAAGCAAATCAGTGGTGCAAAGAGTCTGATTCAGATTGGTTTCAATCGAAGATTCGACCCTGGACATGGACAGTTGGTAAGTGCTGTTCGAAACAGTGAGATAGGTGATTTAGAGCAAGTGATCATCACCAGTCGTGATCCAGAACCTCCACCGAAAGTTTACTACCTCGCTGCTGGTGGAATGCTCAGGGACATGACAATCCATGATTTTGACCTGGCTCGCTTCGCTTTGGGTGAAGAAGTCACACAGGTAACTGCATTTACCGGTAATCTTTTTGATCCAGTGGCCAAAGAGATTGGCGAGATTGATTCCGCAATGATCCTGATGAAAACTGCATCGGGGAAACTCTGTCATATCAATAACTCTCGCCATGCAACCTATGGTTATGATCAACGCCTGGAAGCACATGGTAGCCAAGGGATGTTACGCTCTGAGAACCGCCAACCCACAAGTGTTGAGCGCTTTAATGCGAAGGGGTCCCATTGGCGAGATGCTTGTGAATTTTTCTTTATCGAGCGTTATCGACAGGCCTACCTGAAACAGTTAGAAGGCTTTATGGATACTCTTGAAGCGGGTTCAGAGTCCAAAGTTTCATTTGAAGATGGTCGCCGTGCCCTGATTCTAGCAAATGCTGCTTACCGCTCAGTTGAGATTGGAAAGGTAGTCTCAGTAAATTATGAAAATCCAATGGAGGAGGAATCATGATTAATTCCTCGCAGGAGAAACCATCGAAACCCGTTTTTCTGGATCTACATAATATCAGTAAATCCTTTGGGGCCATTGAGGCTCTCAAGGGGATTAACATGCAGTTGTTTGCTGGTGAGGTAGTGGGCTTAATGGGAGATAATGGGGCTGGTAAATCCACTCTGATCAAAATTTTGTCAGGGAATTATCCACCAACAGAAGGTGAGATGTATTTGGGAGGTGAGCGTCGGCAATTTAATAAGCCGGTCGATGCTAGATCAAATGGTATTGAAGTAGTCTATCAAGACTTGGCATTGTGTGATCACCTCACCGCTGCGCACAATGTATTTTTGGGGCGAGAAAAGAAAAAAAGGCTGGGGCCATTAAAAATTTTGGATAACGGGTTTATGTTTTCCAAGGCAGGCGAAATTTTTGCGATGCTGAAATCTGAGACACGCCCACGTGACTTAGTGAAGCAAATGTCTGGTGGCCAAAGGCAAGCGGTTGCTATCGCACGCACACAGCTCTCTTCGCCAGAACTTGTATTGATGGATGAACCAACAGCAGCTATTTCAGTCCGGCAGGTCAGTGAAGTCTTAGGATTGATCAAGCGTCTTCAGTCACAGGGTGTTGGAGTCCTCCTAATCAGTCATCGAATGCCAGACATATTTACGGTCTGTGATCGGGTAGTTGTGTTACGAAGAGGAGAGAAGGTTGCAGATAAGCATATATCTCAAACTTCTCAGGACGAAGTTACAGGATTAATTACTGGTGCTGTTAAAAGCGCTTAATAGAAAAGGTAATTCAATGACTGATACAAGCCTTACAAAAGCTATTGATTCACAAACACATTCGGTTTGGCAACAGCTCTATCGTTCACAGCCTTTTTGGGTAACTATTGCTGCAATTGGTCTATGTGTAGTGCTCTCTTGGGCAGGTACAAATTCACGAGGAGAGCAAGTTTTTTTCACTGCTCAAAACTTTAATAATGTTGCTCTTAACTTTTCATTTATTGGCATTATCGCAATCGGAATGACAGCTGTTATTATTACTGCCGGCATTGATCTTTCTGTTGGTTCAGTGATGGGATTGTCAGGGATCGCTACCGGATTGACCTTATCTAGTGGCTATGGAGTTGAAGCTGGGATTGCGGCTGGATTGTTAACTGCTCTAGCCTGTGGATTTGTCAATGGTTTTCTGATTAGTTATGTGGGTTTGTCCCCTTTTGTTGTGACTCTTGGAATGCTGAGTATTTGTCGAAGTTTGGCTTTGGTAGTTTCTAATAACAAAATGTTTTATGAGTTTGGGCCTGATGAAGATTTATTTGTCANNATTGGTGGAGGAAGNTANTTNGGTATTGCAAATTCANTAGTNNTAATGCTNATTTTAACNATATTTTTNGGATTCATGCTTAATTNTACTGCCTGGGGTCGACATTTATATGCCATNGGNAGCAANGAAAATGCAGCAACTATGACAGGAGTNCCTGTAAAAGCTGTCAAAATGTCTGCATATCTTTTCTGCAGTCTTACAGCAGGAATGTCAGCTATAATGATTGTTGGCTGGATGGGATCTGTCACTAACGCTCTGGGAATGATTTATGAGCTGAGAGTGATTGCTTCTGCAGTCATTGGAGGTGCTGACTTAATGGGAGGGGTTGGATCTGCATACGGAGCATTGATTGGTTCTTTTCTAGTAGAACTGATTAGAAACGGTTTGTTGATGGCAGGTGTTGATCCCTATTGGCAGGGCACCTTTGTTGGCTTGTTCATTATTTTTGCGGTGGCATTGGAAAAAATCCGAAGCCAACGATCTCGTTAACCAAATTTAAAGGAGTCTGCCTATTGAATGACATTTGAGTTTGTGAGTATTAACTGATTGTTATTTGTTTCATATCAGGAGAATTTCTATGAAAAAGTTTTTACTCGGAGCTTTGCTGCTACCGTTCAGCTTAACCACGATGGCCTTCGCCGGGGGACACGCAAAACTGACTTTTGCTCTCGTACCTAAGGCGATGAATAATCCCTTCTTTGATCTAGCCCGTGATGGCTGCAAAAAAGCAGAGGGTGAAATCGAAGGTATTGAATGTCTGTACATTGGTCCTGGTGAGCACACTGAACAGGAACAAATCCAAATTGTACAAGACTTGATTTCGCGAAAGGTAGACGGAATTGCTGTAGCGCCCTCTAATGCACCAGCAATGGGTAAGGCTCTGAAGCGAGCAAAAGAAGCAGGAATCAGTGTTATTACATGGGACTCTGATTTGTTGGCCAAAGATAAGGGATTACGAACTGCTTATGTTGGTACAAACAATTACGATATCGGAGTCAACCTGGCAAGGCTGACACGCAACTTGAAGCCACAAGGTGGATCAATCTGCATTCAATCTGGTGGGGCATCGGCTGCTAACCACAACGAGCGTATGCAAGGTATCCGTGATACACTAGCAGGTGCATCCGGAACGACACCTCCTGGCAACCGATTAACAGGCCAAAATGGTTGGACTGAGCCAGATGGTTGTCCTCTTTACACAAATGACGATTTTCCACTTTCAGTACAGCAAATGGCGGATATTTTCATAAAGTATCCAGACCTAACTGCTTACGTGCCAACTGGCGGTTTCCCTCACTTTGTTCCTAAGGCATTCAGACGAGTGGCAGGAGAAAATCAGGAGAGAATACGCACTAAGCAAACAGCTGTAGTTGTTGCTGATACTTTACCAATGCAGATGGAAATCTTGAAGGATGGTCTTACGCATGGTTTGGTCGGGCAACAGCCTTATATGATGGGTTACAAAGCGATGTACGTTCTCAAGGACCTAGCTGATGGAAAAGCCGTTGAGGATCCCATCTACACAGGGTTGGATGTGTGTCCATTTGAAGCTGCTTGGAGTTGCCTCTCTGGTGGGGGTTGATAGCTAATTCATAGTCATTGATTCTTCCATTTAACTTCTGCGCGAGGTTGCTTGATCTCGCGTAGATTCTTCCCTTCTTAAAACAACATGACAGAACAAAATCTTTTAGGAAAAGTCGCTGTTGTTACTGGTTCCACTCAAGGTCTCGGGCTGGCAATAGCAAAACTCTTTAGTGAGCAAAGAGCCGCAGGTTTAGTGATTTGTGGACGGCATGTGCAAAATGGTAAAAAGGCCGCAGATATTTTGACAGGACAGGGAACACCAACAGAATTTGTACAAGCAGATTTATCAAGGGTAGAAGATTGCAGAAAAGTGATTCAAAAAGCTGATCAAGCTTTTGGCAAAGTTGATATTTTGGTGAACAGTGCAGCAATCACCGATCGGGGAACCATTCTGGACACCTCAGAAGATCTATTTGATCGCATGTTTGCAGTCAACACTCGGGCCCCCTTTTTTCTAATTCAGGCAGCTGCCAAACTCATGATCCGTGATAAGATTGAGGGGACAATCGTGAATATCCAGAGTATGTCAGCACATGGAGGTCAACCATTTATCGCAGCGTACTGTGCCTCCAAAGGTGCACTTTCAATTGTGACAAAAAATTCTGCGTTTAGTCTGATGAAAAATAAAATTCGCGTCAATGCTTTAAATATTGGTTGGATGGATACGCCGGGAGAGGATAAAATCCAAAAAGAATATCACAAAGCGGACTCTGATTGGCTCGCCAAAGCAGAAGCCGATCAACCTTTTGAACGGTTGCTCAAAACAGATGAGGTAGCCCGTGCAGTACTCTTTTTAGCATCTGCTGATTCAGGGATGATGACTGGATCCATTGTTGATTTTGATCAATCTGTTATTGGTTGCTATGAAAGTCCCCCTCATCCAACTTAGTTAGTTGGATTCAATGAATATTTTAAGAAAATTAATGTGGCTTATAATGTCCAATGATTAATCCGATTAATTCTTCTGGTCTTTTTTCTTTAAAAGTTTNATCCCAAATCTTNTTTTTCCTANTGAAACTGCAACACAATCTAACTGAAAACGCATCAGGCAGACGTGTATTTAAAAGAGTAAAAGAACGTTCAATCTCTTTGGNTTTTTTGGTAGGAGAAAAAACCATAGCAACTTTCCAATGGAACAATCTTTATACTGTAATGAGCTATCACGATGCTTTTTGNTATGTTATTAATTTTGCAAATAAGCGCTCCTAGCTTGCCAAAACAAGGACATAGTTCCCATCCTTAAAAAAATATTTTGATAAAGGACTATTTTGTCGCAGCAAATNCCAGAAAAGAAAAGGATCGCAAAAACTGATCTGATGGTATCCTCTCTGTGTTTTGGAACTTCCGGGTTGGGTAATATGCCGGATACCTATGGCTATGAAGTGGATGAAAATCGAGCAAGAAAAACCCTCAATGCCATTTTTGATGGTCCAATAAATTTCCTAGATACATCAAACAACTATGGATTTGGGCNTTCTGAAGAAAGAATTGGTAATGTGTTGAGGGAGAGAGGAGGTTTGCCTAATGGTTTCGTAATATCGACAAAAGTAGATCGTGACATGGAAAATGGTATTTTTGATGCCAATCGTACCAGGCGGTCTTTTGAAGAAAGTTTGACTAGACTTGGATTAGAAAAAGTTCAAATTCTTCATTTGCACGATCCTGAGCATGCGCGTGATCTGCATGAAATAACTTGTAAAGGGGGTGCCCTAGATGAGTTATTCAAAATNAAGGAAGAGGGATTGGCTGANGCNGTCGGGTTGGCAATGGGGAGACTGGATGTAATGGAATCTATTCTGTGGGATTGGCCCTTCGATGCACTAATGAACCACAACCGATGGAATATTATTAATAAATCAGCTGACAATGTATTCACAAAAGCTCATGAACGAGGTATTGCTATTCTAAATGCAGCGCCATACGCTTCAGGAATACTTGCTAAAGGCAGTGCTGTTATGCCGAGAATTGCCTACCAAGATGCAACAACAAAGTCTTTAGAACCAGTAAGGGCTATAGAGGAAATNTGCTCAAGGTANCATGTCCCGATAGGCGCACTAGCTCTTCAATTCTCTTTGAGAGATCCCCGAATAACCTCCACGGTTGCGGGTGTTACCAAGCCATCTAGAGTTCAACAAACACTGGATTGGGCGAATATTGAATTGCCAAAAAGCTTGTGGACTGAGGTAGAAAATCTACCTTTCTCATGGNAGGATCCAGAGGCCAATCGTGAATACAAACCGGGTTGATGGTCAACTTAGCTAATTAATCCTGAAAACCATCGGAACTTTAATCGGCAAAAATAGCTTAAAGTAAATTCGTCTCAGGAAGTTATNGCTAAGGGGATTAGCTATAAATAAGAGAAGTTGTCTCGATTAGCAGATAGGCTGAATCAAAGTAAAAATCGAGCAAGGTAATTAGTTTNGGATTCAGTGATANAGCTTCAACAGAGTCCCCTGAATTGGCAGTCCTATTGAATTTTATCCAACGGGCTCTGTAAGAAANNCCCTCAACTTTGCGGTCTTTAAGCGAGTTCTGAGGATTTTTTAAAGTCGCTATTCACCGAGGTGCTTTCTGATGGTTGCCAGTTGAACACAGTTGACAAAGACATCCATCGCCATCGATAAATCTTCAATCGACGGGTATGTTGGTGAAANTCGGATGTTTTTATCNTCAGGATCAAACCTATATGGGAAAGTAGAGCCGGCTGGGGTTATTTTCACTCCAGCTTCACCGGCAAGTCTGACAATCTCCTTTGCATGGTCTGGGAGGGAATCAAAGGAAATAAAATAACCTCCTTCCGGACTGATCCAGTTGCCCATCTCCTGAACTCTAGGGNATTNATCTAGTTTTTTGAGGACTAATTCAAACTTGGGTCGTATGATCTCAGCGTGCTGCTTCATATGCATCTTGGCTGCTGCAAGATCAGGTAAAAACNTGGTATGACGCAATTGATTCACCTTGTCCGGTCCGATTGTCCAATAGGCCATCTGTTCAAGGAAATGCTCGATATTAGCTTTCGACCCGCCGAGAAATGAAATCCCNGCCCCAGCTANGGTAACTTTTGANGTAGAACCAAATAAAAAGACGCTGTCCTGTGTGCCATTCAGTCGACAAAGCTCCATCAGGTTTGTTAGCTCGGGAGCGTTCTCATAATGATCGTGTACTGCGTAAGCGTTGTCCCACATAATTCGAAAATCTGNTGCTGCCTGATTCCCTAAACGGGCGATTCGGTCTACAACTTCGGCACCATAGATATTGCCGGTTGGATTCGAATATTTCGGAACGCACCATAGCCCTTTGACTTGAGGACGTCTCACCTGAGCTTCAACCATCTCCATGTCTGGTCCGTCTGCTTTCATTGGGACGTTCACCATCTTGATTCCCAACTTCTCACAGATTGCAAAATGTCGGTCATACCCTGGAACAACGGCTAAGAATTCTGGGGGATTCGATTGTTGTAACCAAGGTGTAGTGCCAAAACCGTAATGAGCACCNACATGCAGCACTTGGTACATTATTGATAGGGAACTATTACCACTGACAAGGACTTCTTCTTGAGGTAAGCCGAGCCACTCTGCTCCTAANTTTCTTGCTTCGGGCAAACCTGTTAATCCACCGTAATTGCGAGTGTCTGTGCAGTCTGAAGCCAAGTAGTTACCCTTCAATATTCCATCAAGTCCATCTGCTAAAGCTAGCTGCTCAATCGCAGGTTTCCCGCGGGTTAGATCCAATCTGAGGCCGTCTTTGATAAATTTTTGATGGTTGTCAGCCAAATCTGACTCCCAAGCTTTGATTTTCTCTACCGGGTTATTNTTCCAATGCAAGGCTACCTCAGTATGTTGGAGGATCGTAAAAGTAATCAATCAAATTGGCTTTTAGTTCTTAATTTCTGAATAGCAAAGAAACCAGACCAAAATNCAAAGTAATGAAATGATATGAATCTTAAAATCTACAAAAATAGTGCGATTCTTCAAGAAATGAATTAANGAANATGAATAGAGTTAATCTTTTTNGCCATTCCTCAGGAGTAANCCTAGTCCAACGTCAAGTAGTACCCAGCCAAGCAGAATCCAGCGAGCAATTTCAGAAATATGTAACCAGGGCCCAGATTGCTCAGGNACAGGGATTTTCACTGNTTTGGCAACNGATTGATCCCATTCTCCAGTCTGAAGCACAATCCCCCGAGTGTCTACTATCACAGTGNAGCCAGAGTTGCTAACCCGAATTAGTGGCAATCCTATTTCTNCACTGCTGAATTGAGCAAGAGCTCTGTGCCAGGCCGCCATGGAGACTGGGAACCAGCCATCATTGACGGGATTCCAAACAATACGAGCCCTAGATTCTANGGCTTGCTTGAGTATTGATTCAAATCCGATTTCATAACAGATAGCTGCTAGAACTGAACTTTCTTCCCCCCAGGGAAGCAAGTTGAGTTCACTNCCAGGTAGGTATCGACGGGCATTTGGAAACCAATCTCTTAGTAATGGGAAACTGTCCTCTCCNGGTAGGTATTCGCCGAAAGGTACCAACTTTTGCTTTATTTGTGAGGCTCGTAGAATGCCCGTCGAGCCAATCATTTGAGCGACATTGTAGTAAGCGAATCGCTCCCCACGAATCACTTTTGGGTCATCAACGGTACTGGATACCATGAAAAGAGGACGTTGCCACTTTACTACTGCCTGTCTGATCTGTTGCCTTTGCTCCTCCTGATCAACCCAAGATAATGGGAATGGAACCTCAGGCCAGAAAACGGTTTCAATTTTTGGGTGANTCTGAATCAATTCAGTGCTTTGCTTNAAAAGACTAAGCAGTTGATCTTTTGAAAGGTGATTTTCCTCATTTGGAATAGAGGTGAAATTAGGTTGAACCCAGCCAATCTGTATTTCTTGGAAGGGGTGATTGTTATTTCGGTGTAATTCATAACTACCCCAACTGAAAATGATAACTGGAATGAAGGCATTTAAAATNAGATGGTTTCTCAATCGGCGATAGTCATGTTTAAATCGTAAAAAGCTNTGTACAACTAACCAATTAACCCAAATCAATAGTAGATGCAGGGTTGGAGTTCCTCCCCAATGAACAACCTGTAACCAAGCAGCCTGTTGGCTTAGGGTATGAACTGGAAAAACTGGTGCAAGAGAGGGAATCCACTCGGTCAAGCCAACCCACAACAGTGCAGTCCNAAACGCTCCAGCTGGTTTTTTAATCCAATTCAAATGGGTCATTAATAGCCCGAAAATCAAATAGGGAATGCTAGCAATGAGACAAAGAAATAGCCAAAAACCGATTGAGATCCACCACGGCAAACCTGGTTGATAGGTCAGAGTGGTATGAAGGCCCCANGTTTGNCTGATCCAGAGAATTGTTCCAAAACAGCAGCCCAGCCAAGTTCCCTGCTTAGCAGTTGCTCCATACAGAGCAATTCCGAGGGGGACCAATGAAACCCAGATTAGAAAAGATGTGCCGCTCCAACTTAATGCTGGAGAACAGATGGAAAGGAGTCCCGTCGAGCCTAAGGCGAGGATCGTTCGGTTTTGAGGTTGGATNGCTGAAGACAGCAGCAAGTTGTTTTATTGCAGCGCAGCTTGACGGACCCAGTCTTTTGGTTCCTGNTGGATCAAAAGCTCGAATTCGTCAGGACTAATTATTCGAATTGCTCTGGCAACAGTTAAACGCAATTCAGGATCAGGGTGATCATGAAACTGCCATGCTAGATCACGAACAGCCTGAGGTTGGTCGGCTGAAAATGCTGAAGCATAAGCTTCAATTCCGTGTCTTAGCAACAGAGGAGGTGCNGTCTGCTGAAGCAATGATTCTAAAAAAATTGACACTTCTGGAGTGGGATAATGCCCTAGAACTTTNAGGGCTCGAAATCGGTAGTAATTGGGAAGGTGATCATCTTTGATAATGTTTAATAAGTGCGGAATTTCTTCCTCACCTAAAGTTGCGTGGGATTTAGGAGGTTGCCAGTGGCGCCCTTCTATGCTCTCCTTCACTTGNTTATAAGTAACTTCGGCATGGACAGGAAAGATAAAGATGAACGTCCAAATGATAAGACCTAGCCAATTTGAAAAACTTTTCATGATTTGTTTTTCGTNGGTGTTTTAAACAGAGTTACTTTCGTTTGTTCGCCTTGAGGAGCAGCTCGAATAAGGGTGTTTTTCCCTACCATCACCTCGACAANACATTTTTTACTTTCACTGTAAGAGCCTGCCTTGTCTCGTATGTTGGTGAGAGCGCGAACCAGGCGATTTCGATTGTTTCGCCACTCGGTGAGTGTGTTATCGTCCGTGAGTAACAATGCGAGGCATTTCCCACCCTGTTCAAAATCTGCGCGTACTTTTAATANTTCAGGGTACTCTTTGTGAACTTCTTTGACAAACTTCATTGCAGGTGTGTTTTCATTTTCTTTTGCGTNATTTTTACTACTACCACCTGAGGNTTTTTTTCCTGACTTCTCCTGGCCAAAATCCATANTCCCATCTTTAGGTTTTGGGCTATTGATGGGTTTTTCTTCAACTGAAGCTGTTGGTTTATCTTCCTTGAAGACTTCCTTGAATAGATCTGTGTATGTGTTGATGATAGCTATTGTAATCACTAGGAGAAGTATGATGCCTGCGATAGCTAATATTCTCTCCAGTTTCATTNNATCCCCCCTTTGCGGCTAAAATAGCCATGCTTCAATTCGTGAGTTCCAATCCAAACAAGGCCTGTGAGCTGGAAAAAATTTTGCAAATTCCCATCCAAATGAACCCACTGGAACTGACTGAGATTCAGACAGATGACCTCACAGAATTGGTGATACACAAAGCCAGAAATGCCTTTAAGTTAAGCCCATCTCCCCTGCTTGTTGAAGATACTTCTCTATATTTTGAGCAGTGGAGCAATCTGCCTGGACCATTCATCAAGTGGTTCATAAAGAGTCTCACCCTAGAAAAATTGGTAGAACTACTGTCTCAGGGAGAAAATTTCAGAGCTCGTGCAGTCTGTGTACTAGCCTTCACTTCTGATGGCGAAAAAGTACATTGTTTCGAAGGAGAAGTTTTGGGAGAGATTGTTTCCCCAAGAGGTGATCATGCATTCGGATGGGATTCAATTTTTCAGCCGAATGGAAGTCGAAAAACTTTTGGGGAGATGACTTTCACTGAAAAACAAAGCTTCTCGATGAGAGAAAAAGCTGCACTTGCGTTTAAGCATTCCGCAATATCGCTGGCAAAGCAAAATTGACATTTTCATCAACAAGTTTCAACTCTCTAACAATATGTTGAGGAGCCAACTCACAAAGCTTTGCAACGATGCTTTGTACAACATCTTCGGGAGCTGAGGCCCCAGCGGTGATACCAATAGAACCCACCCTTTCCACATCTGTCTTCCCAATTTGAGAAGCTTCCTCGACTCTGCGAGCTTCTGTTCCCTGGGCCTTAGCAACCTCAACCAGCCTTAATGTGTTAGAACTATTTGATGCTCCAACCACTAGGATTCTTTCTACCTGTGAAGCCAGTTCCTTGACAGCATTTTGACGGTTTTGAGTCGCGTAACAAATGTCATCTTTGGGGGGGCCTTCAATGCTTGGGAAACGTTTTTTTAAGATCTTTATTATTTCAAAGGTGTCATCGAGTGAGAGAGTAGTCTGGGTTAAATAAGCTACTTGATTTGAATCTGGGAGCTGAACTTTTTCAGCATCTTGAATAGTTTCAATAACGATCATTCGCTCTGGAGCTTCACCCATTGTCCCCTGAACCTCGACGTGTTCGGCGTGGCCAATGAGCAGAATAGTAAAATTTTTGCGCCGGTAACGTTGCGCTTCTCCGTGCACCTTGGTAACAAGAGGACAGGTTGCATCAACCACTTCCAAGCTTTGTTCCTTGGCCTGTTGTCGTACTGCTGGAGAAACCCCGTGTGCAGAGAAGATGGCATGAGATCCTTTTGGAATGTCCTTAATTTCCTCAACGAAAATCACACCTTGAGCCTGTAATCGTTCTACAACGTGTCGATTGTGCACGATTTCATGGCGCACATAAACGGGTGGCCCCCACTTCTTAAGTGCATTTTCCACAATCAGAATGGCTCGATCAACTCCAGCACAGAAACCACGTGGACTAGCGAGCACAATTTCCAACTTTTTTTCATTCATTGAATTACAAGAGTAAACAGGTATATGAATAACATGTCATTATTTGTGGGTTTTTACTGATTAATGTGCTTCCAACCAATTGTCTCCCAAACCGATTTCTACGACAAGAGGAACTTCCAAGACAATTACATTTTCCATTTCTTCTTTGATGATCGCACTGGCTTTTTGAATTTCTGCTTCTGGGACATCGAATACCAACTCATCGTGAACTGAGAGAATCATTCGAGTATCCATTGCATCATTACGGAGTCTTCGTTCCACAGAAATCATGGCAAGCTTGATAATTTCAGCTGCACTACCCTGAATAGGGGTATTGATTGCTGCGCCTTCTGCAAGACGCTTTGATAAGCCTCTTCCGTTTATGTCTGGTATTAGACGACGGCGTCCCAGAAGAGTACTCGCATAACCCTCTTTCCGAGCTTTTTCGAGAAAATGTTCCTGCAGTGCGTGGATGGTGCTGTAACGTTGAAAATATGCTTCAATAAATTGTTTTGCTTCGGCTTTCGGAGTTTGGGTCACAATAGAAAGCCGTTCTGGGCCCATTCGATAAATTAGTCCAAAATTGACCTCCTTCGCCTTGGATCTTTGTTCTCTGGATACTTCCTCAGTTTTAATCTGAAAAATCGTAGCAGCAGTCAATGCGTGAATGTCTAGCTCATGCCTGTAGGCATCTAAAAATGTAGGATCTTTTGAATAATGTGCAGTAACACGAAGTTCTATTTGACTGTAATCTGCAGCAAGCAGTTTATTGCCGGGTTTAGAAGGTAAGAACACCTTACGGATGCGACGACCTTCGGTACTACGAACTGGAATATTCTGTAGATTGGGATTATCGGACGATAGCCGGCCTGTTGCAGTCGAAACTTGGTGAAAGGTTGAGTGAATTCTTTTTGTTTTTGGGTGAACGTAAGTCGGTAATTGATCAATGTAGGTGTTTTTGAGTTTGTTTAAAGAACGGTAGTCAAGAATAGTTTTAGGAAGTGGATATTCACTCATTTTCTCCAAAGTTTCTTCATCTGTGGAGAGTCCCATACCGAGTTTAATTTTTTTGGGTTTGACACCACAAGCTTTGTGCAGTTTGAATTTTTCATACAGAACTTCTTGAAGTTCAACCACAGAGTTTAGATTGAACTCTTTGTCAGCGATGCTGTGAACTTTAGATCTCAAGTCGTTTAATCGTCTTTCGAATTCTTCCGAGATTTCTGATAATTGCTCAGTGTTTACTCGGATACCCTCGTATTCCATTGCAGCAATACAATGTGCAAGGGGCAACTCTAGGTATTGAAATAAATCTGTTAGTTGCTTCTGCTTTAACTGATTTGACAAGTTCTCCCAAACCTGAAGTGTTGCTGCTGCACGTTCTCCAAAATACTTTCCTCGTTCCGGATCAGTTTCAGCCAGCATCGAAAGCTGTGAAGAAGAGTTGCTTGAAAGCTGTTGTGTAAGTTTTTGATGAAGACGCCGCTGAACAAGAAAATCTAATTCAAAACGCTTCTCCAAAGAATCTGTCAGATGAGCAGCAATCATCAAATCTCCAACAATGCCCTGAACCGATATGCCCTGATTCTGGCAAAGTTGACACATCTGCTTGATATCACATACTACTTTAGGGATAGATGCGTTTTCGAGCAGTTCCTTAAGTTGTTTAGGAATTGCCTCACCAAATGGCCAGTAGATGGCTTGTTCACATTGGGTGCTTAGGGCTATCCCTNTCCATTGGACATCATGCTGATTGATAAAAATTGCGTCGGCAACCATCGCCAGAGGTGNTTCAGGTTTTATTGAGACTGAGGAGATCCAGTCCTGCCATGAATTTTCCGTAATGAGTTCAGTACTAACTTTAATTGGTTCGGGGGCGGNATGGTTTTCCGNTTCAGAGTTCNCTTGGGAATACTGGCTTGATTTTTTTAGATGCTTGGTTGGGCTCGATTTGGAAACTGATGCTAGGCGCTTGAGGAGGGTATTGAATTCGAGTTCTTCAAGGATTTGATGAAATTCGATATTTTCCGAAAGTTTCATTTCACTGGGCTTCAAATCATCGAGTTGAATGCTCAAAGGCACTTCTCTGAAAATTGTCACCAATTCTCTTGAAAGAAAGGCCGCCTCTCGATCATTCTCCAATTTTGTGCGGAGTGAAAAACTATTGATATTGGCTAAGTTCTCATAGACCAAAGGAATAGATCCAAACTCTTGAATTAATTTAATAGCTGTTTTCTCACCTACTCCTTTCACACCAGGAATGTTATCNGAGCTATCGCCCATTAGTCCTAATACTTCAATGACTTGCTCGGGTGTACAGCCAAATTTTTCGAAGACACCTGCTTTCCCGACGCGNTNACCGTTGTGGTTCAGTAATGTGATTTTATCAGTGATTAACTGCATGTAATCTTTGTCACTNGTGACCATGACACCCTCTAAATCAGAGTCAGCGCACCAATGCATCAGAGTGCCTATGATGTCATCAGCTTCGTAACCGGGCAAAATCAGGTAAGG
Organism: Deltaproteobacteria bacterium; assembly: GCA_002684675.1. Classification (GTDB taxonomy): domain Bacteria; phylum SAR324; class SAR324; order SAR324; family NAC60-12; genus JCVI-SCAAA005. The sequence continues at coordinate 8,050 of NYVT01000008.1, read as the reverse complement.
TAAATGAAGGGCTTCAACAAGTCTTGGTAGATAGGGTAACTGCTCCACCAAATCTTCTGGCATTTTTTCTCGGGTAGCTTTGTAGGCCGGAAATCTNTCATGNCGGAATGTTGGTTCACCTGAATCAGAAGCAACNGCCAAGTATTCGGGTTTGTCCTCCTCTAATATTTTAAGAATTTGCTGAATTACTCCTCTCAACCCGCTCGTATTGAGGCCTTTTGAGTTGATCAANGGATTCCGAATCATTGCGAAATAACTACGGTAGAATAATGCCATCGAGTCAATGGCGTAGAGGCGTGAGGATGCTGACATCTTTGATGCTTAANTAATAGCGAAGGCGTAAATCAGTTGGGANGATTGGAGTTTAATTCCTTCAAAAATGCGTATTTGAGAAAGGTGTAAAAGAATGTACTAAAACCTGCAATTAATCCTGGAAAACCGTCTCTGAATCCTTGTCTCAGAAAATAAAGACGAAAGAACGCAATGAGAGGATTTATGAACAGGTTCCAGTACCGGAATTTTCTGTTTCGTTTAGAATATTCTTCTGCNGAAAGTTTTGCATAATTCAGAGTCTTTTCGAAGTGATGGGTTATATTTCGGTAGGAATAATGGATGAGGGGNGACTCAAGTGTAATTATTGAAACCCCAGAATTTTTTAATACTAAATCCTCGTGAACAATTTCTCCGACCCATTCTGGATTAGAATCGCGATTGACAAGCCGTGTTTTGACATCTGGGTACCATGCATAATTCAAAAGGCGGCCTAGATAGAAAGTTTTGCGNTTTAACGCATATGCTTTTGACGGATCTGATGAACGTATCACTCGTNCAATTTCTCTGGCCAGTTNCCCAGATAACTCCTCATCAGCATCGAGAAATAAAAGCCANTTTCCTGTGGTNATAGTCAGGGCATGATTTTTTTGCTTTGAGTAACCTAACCATTTTTGGATAACAAANTTAGCTCCTGATTGTTTTGCAATCAACTTGGTTTGATCCGTTGAACCTGAATCCAAAACCAGAACTTCAATTTCCAGCATCGACTCTTTAAGTTCTCTTAAGCTTTGNAGTGTTCTGGGTAAATTTTTTTCCTCNTTTAAGGTAATTATGACAACACTTAAATGCATCTGTAGCGTATATGTATAAGACAAAGAGTTAAATTAGATTGAGTTGCTAGANTAATGTAGTTGGTCTCAGATAGAAAGANTAGACNNNCGAAGAGAAGTNNTCTAAACAAATTCTTTTTATCAAATNTTGNAAAAGANGCCTTACGTGTNGTTGTTGGAATTTGATNCTCAAATCTATNTCAGCAAGATNAAGCTGNATATTTTCNAGTTCGGTTACAGTAAANCCTTTGGCATTNAANAAGAGTTGGCGTCCAATAAAAGGATGGATACGCAGTTTNGAAAAAATTTCTGTTTCAGANAGCCNTTCGTTCAAAAAATATTTAACTAGTANGAGTCGGCGAATNTGAGANGTTANNATACCAAAAAGCTTTANNCCATCTCGAGGATTTTCCTTGAGGTAAGTTTCGAGAAATTCTAGAGATTTAGAGAGTTCTTTTTTTGAAATGCTCTCACTCAGAGTATATATAGAATAATGTTTATGACCCCTCACTAACTTACCTAGTTCATTCGGTTTAACCATAGCGCCAACACCCAGCAAGAGCGCAAGTTTTTCTAACTCATGGTCCAAATCATTAAGATTGTTACCAACTAATTGAATCAATTCGATAGCCACATTTTCAGGAATTTGTAGGCCTTTGCCCCGTGCACGGTGGCGCGTCCATTCAATGGGTTGATCATTATCATAGGCAACAAATTTACGAACCCTGCCACTTTTCTTACATGCAACTAAAAGGGGTTTGCTTAAATCATTTTCGCGAATTGTATGACCACANAGAACTAGGTACGTTTTCTCCAAGGGTGAATTGAGAAAATTTAAAATAGCATGAAACAAACGTGTTCNCTTACTTTTGTCACTNTGACTTNTTGGAGCCTTGACACNTTCAATATNGTCTAGACGCAGCACCCGACTCTCTTCAAAAAAAGGAAGTGATTCAAGGCTTTGAATTAATTCACTGAGTTGGCCTTCATTCTCACTTCCNTTCAAAATTTCTTCAACACTGAAGCGCTGAAAACCTAGTTCACGNGNGTCATGTGGTAAAATTTTATTTGTAAGCTCACGTACCTGCTCATCTATCAGGAGGTCCTGATTACCATAAAATAAGAATATCTGTGGATGCNCCCTCATTAGGTTTAGCACANATGAAATCGAGAAATTTTCTGTCTCACTTCCATGGCTGACGCCGCTTCATGCAAAGCAAAATCTGCAATCTCTTCTGCCTCTGCAAGAGTAAACATAGACATTCGCTCNTTNACCAGAGGAATCAATGATGCACTCATNGAAAGTTTNCGTAATCCAAGGCCCACCAGAATGACACTACCGTCCGGGTCTGAAGCCATTTCTCCACATAATTCTAAGGGCATACTCACTTTTGCACAATTCTTGGTCAAATGTTTAATCATTTGGAGCACTGCAGGATGTAATGGATCATATATATCTGATATATTTGAATTGTTTCGATCTACTGCCAGTACATATTGTGTTAGATCGTTTGAGCCAATTGAGCAGAAATCTATTTCTGACATTATTTTGTGGCTAATGAAAAATGCAGCNGGCACCTCAAACATCACNCCAATTTTTAGTTGTGGTGCTTGNAATCCCTCTTCAATCAATTCTTGCCGACACTCCTCATAAATTACCTTAACACTCTTAACCTCCTGTAAATTTGTAATCATTGGGAACAACAATCGAACATTTTCACGTCTTTCAGCAGCTAAGAGAATTGCCTTGATTTGAGTTTTAAGAACCGCAGGTTGTNTNAACTGTCTTCGAATAGCTCGGAATCCTAGAAACGGATTATCCTCTTTTTGAAACCCCATGTAGGGAGCAGCCTTGTCCGCTCCTAAGTCGAGAGTGCGAATCACTACTGGGAAATCTTNCGGCACCCTTCCAATGATTTTTCGATAAGTCTCACATTGATTTTCAAGTGATGGGTAGCTGTCCAAGGATAAGAAATAAATTTCAGAACGATATAACCCAATACCCTCAGCCCCAAAGTGTTTTAATTGTAGNGTCTCACTTTCTAAGGCCACATTTGCCAAGATATTTATACGCTCTCCGTCCTTGGTCAAGCACGGGAGAGTTCTAAATCTNTCAAGTTGGCTACGATGGCGATCCTGGGCTACCAGCAGTTNNGAGAAGTCCTCAATCGTTTCCTCNCTGGGCCGCATGACGATTGAACCATTTGTTCCATCCAAGGCAAGCATATCNCCCTCATGAATTTCATGAAGAGACGCNTCACTAACGCAGATTGCAGGAATCAAAAGGGATCGCGCAAGGATGGCAGCATGTGAAACAACCCCACCGCTACAAGTGATGATCCCTTTAATTTTTGTACCATCGATTCGGGCGATATCACTTGGTAGAACCTGCTTTGCTACAAGGATNCCCTCTTTGTCTGTGATCTCCCCGAATCCATGACCCAAGTGATGTAGCAACCGAATTCCTACATCTTTTAGATCATGGCTTTTCTCTCGTAGATACGGATCTTCTATATTGTTGAATGCGATCAGGTATTCGTGGATAACTTGGTAGATAGCCCATGCGGCACTATTGCCCTGGTCAATATACCCTTCAATCTTTTCCTGAAAAACAGAGTCTTCCATNAACATAATATGTGCATGGAAGATTGCAGCNTCGTCAGGGCTTACTAAGCCTGAGAGTCGGTCAATCAAGCCTAGGACATCTTTTATTGTTTGTTCCAGCGCAGTATGGAAAGCTTTGTTCTCTTCATGAATGCTCCATGGAGAGGTCCGGAGTGGCTCATCCATTGAGCCTTGTTCAAGAACGAGGGCTTTTCCTATCCCAACTCCTTCGGCTACCCTTTGACCTTTTAGCGTATACGTCTGAGGTGCTGGACGAGAGAAATCAACTAAGGTGTTGCTATCCAATTCCTTAATCAACAAAGCCTTGGAGACAAGGCCTGCAATTTGGGAGGCAATGGTTGTCATCAAACGTTCTTCGTTTTCNGAAAAACTTCGACGTTTGCAGGTATGCACTGTGAGTACACCGATAGCACGACGGTAGATAAGAAGTGGCACTCCTAGAAAAGATTGGTAAACTCCCTCACCAATATTTGGGAATAGTTTGAATCGAGGATGTCGATGCATCTCGAGTACTTGTAATGGACGAGATTCCTGCAGNACGAGACCCGTGAGTCCTTCATCAGGTCTCATGCTGACAGCATCGATTGCCTCTTGCACCAAGCCGATTGTGGACTTTAGGCGGAGTTGATTTTCATGTGCATCGTAGGCGTAGATCGCGCAGGCATCGACCCTCATGCGTTCCGCGATCATTTTGGCAGTTTGTTGAAGTGTTTCGTCAGCGTTATGAGAGGTCGTGATGATTTGGCTGATGTCAGCCAAAATTTGTAGGGCAGCGCCCTGGGATAATTGGGTCTGATTCATCGAATACTAACTTGTAATCACAAGGCGTTCTCATCAACCTCGCCGGTTCTGATTCGAAGTACCGTGTTCAGTTCATAAACAAAGATTTTCCCATCCCCAATTTTCCCAGTNTTGGCTTTGTCTTGGATCACATGGAGAACTTGTTCGAAATTTTCGTCTGACACAGCCACTTCTACCTTGATTTTAGGTAGAAAATCAATCTCGTATTCTGCNCCNCGGTAAAGTTCTGTGTGGCCCTTCTGTCTTCCAAAACCCTTAATTTCTGAAACAGTGAGACCTTTNATCCCAATTNCGGCTAAGCCGTCTTTTACTTCATCAAGTTTAAAAGGCTTAATGATCGCTTCAATCTTTTTCATTATNTNCTCCTATTACTTAAGATAGCAATTACCCTCCCCNAACTTTGAATNTTAAATTCTTCAACGCTTGTGCCAGTGCATTAATACTCAGCATTGATCANGTTGCAGAGAANAATNGTTNTAAGGNGTTGCCTAAAATTTAGACAGAATGCCTAATTTCTTTAAGNTCTCNTGTAATTTTTGCAACTTATTCAGTTTTATTCAGTTTTATTCAGTTTTATTCAGTTTTATTCAGTTTTATTCAGTTTTATTCAGTTTTATTTTCCAGTCCAACACCAAACTTTCATTGTCAGGCAGNTGATATAGTTTTTTGTCAAGCCTGATTTGCAGTGCTTTAGGATCACCAATGGANAGGATATAGAATTTCTTGGCTGTTTCCCAACTTTGAATTTCCCCAGCCTCAAGATAGTAAAGCGAAGGTTGTTCGCTATCAGCTTGAACAACTATCCAAACTGATTTTTCTGCTCNCAATTCGAGAATTGGAAAATTGGTATTAATTTCTGTTGGAGCTAAATTATTAGCTGATGATTCTAAAGNAAAAGTCGGTATGATTTCTTCAGTTTCAACATTTTTTTCGATCGCTGGATCAATTCTTTCNNTTTGGCTAATTTNATCATCAGATCTCTTNCCATGATCATAAAAAAAAATATCATCAACTTTTGATTTAGTTAGTGAGTCTTTAGCCGTTCCAATGGGTGCTTGAGTCTGTGGTACATCATTATGCTCATTTTGGTTTCTAGAAATGGAGTTGTCTTCCTCTGCGATATTAGTTTCTGTGCNATTTTCAGACGAATCCCATGGATTCAGTTGCCAAATCAACAAAAGCCCAGCTGCCAATCCTAACCCAGAGATCCATTTGCGAGGATTAATATTTTTTGGTTTGCTTATAAATGAATCCAAACGATCAGGAGTGATTTTTTCTTCAGTTGTGGGCTTTTGCTCAAAAACTTCTTCTAACGACTCCAATTCTGAGGGAGGTATCTGTAAGAACTGAATATAGATCCTCAAAAAACCTCTCATGAAAACCTTGCCTGGTGGGGCTTCTAGATTTCCTTCTTCCAAATGCCGAAGAACTAGTACATCTAATCGTGTTTGACTAGATACATCTTCCAATGACCAGTCTTGAGAAATCCGGTGATTCCTGAGAAGTTGGCCTAATTGCTGTTGGTAAGTGATGTTTTCTGATGTGGTAGCCATTCAGGCTCTTTTGTCAACTTTCATGATTTGTTCGTAAATCAGACGGACTTTGTCAGAGGTTTTTCGTAAAGTACCTGGGAGATTATCAAATTGTCCTTGGCAACGGAGAAGGGTTTCTAAATGCACTGTTTGAGATTTATTGAGATTAAGAGAATTTACTGACTGGTCAAATAAAAGACGCAGAGCTGTTTCAATTTTCCTAATCCAGCGATAAGCCTCTTGTAAGAAATTGGCTTCATCTGAGGAAATCAGACCTTTATTCCTAATGACTTCCAAAGCTCTCAACGTTTCTGTAGTCCGTAATTCGGGAAATTTGTGCACAAATTTTAACTGAAGATACTGTGTCAAAAATTCAATGTCTAGCAAACCACCCTTACCCTCCTTCAAGTTTTTTTGTTGAAAGGTTTCACCAGAAAGTTCATCTTCTTTTCGCCTTCTTAAGTAGGCGATTTGGCGATGCAGATCGTCAGGGATTTGCCAATTATAGGCAGATTTGGTTAACAACTTGTCTACAGATTTTCTCCAATTTTCATCTACATCGCCTCCTACAACCCTAGCTTTAATAAGTGCTTGGTGCTCCCAGGACTGTGATTGTTGATGATAAGCATCGAACGCATTCATCGTAGTTACGAGTACCCCAGCATTCCCAGAGGGTCTCAATCGCGTATCTAACTTGTATGCGTAGCCACAACTGGTGACAGAGGACAGATAGGATATAATGCGCTTTATCAATTTTGCGTAAAAGACCTGATTTGATACTTGGAGTTGGCCATCAGTTTCCCCGATACCTGAATAAAGAAAAACAAGATCCAAATCAGAATGATAGGTTAACTCCATGCCCCCAATCTTTCCCAAGCCAATAATACTGAATTTCGCAGGTTTCCCGTTTCCATCTCTAGGTATACCATGACGCTGAATTAGTTCTCTAAAACAAACTTCATGAGCTTTTTGAAGAACAATCTCAGCAAGTATCGTCAAGCCATGGCGAGCTTGGTTGTATTCAAGGAGACCATCTAACTCTGCACTCCCTAAGAGAAAGGTCTGTGTATGCTTGAAGCGTCGAATGGCATCCAACTCTTCTTCCTTGTGGGTGCTCTCACTTATAACCCGGTCAACTTCTATCTTTAACAGTTTAGCATCAATTCGTAATTCTTTTGGATCAAGTTTGTTCAGCAAGTCTGTGTTGGTCAATAGGTGATTCCACAAGGTGTCACTGGTTGCTGCAATTGAAGCTAAGCGACTCCAAGAGGCTGGATGCTTGTATAAGGGGCGGTATTTCTCAAGCTGAGCACCTATCGTTTCAAAAAGACGATAGAATCGCTTTTCCAGTAGATCTTGCCCAGATTGACGAAGGATAGGTGTGAGTTGCCTTGCCAGTAACTCTAATAATTGATCCTCCTCTTTTCTGAAATTTCTAAGCCTTGTGCTGTTACGAAGTGCTGCCTCAACTTCAAGATGCTTCTGATCAAACAAACCACTGAAGATACTGCGAACTCTTGCCATAGTGTTACGGAGGTGATGCAACATGCTCTGTCGATCAGCCTCTGCATTTGAAGAGCAGAAGCCCATCATTCGCGCAAAGCACTGTTGCTCAAATTGGGTACTTGGTAATGTGTGAATTTGCTGTTCTTCCATCATCTGCAATCGATGTTCATACTTTCTTAAGATTAGGTAGCATTTTCTCAGTGTGCTTCCATCTTCAACAGAAATAATTCCTGCTTGAGTAAGCGCTGACAATGCTTTCAAGGTGTTTTGTTCTCGTAACTCAGAACGGATTCCTCCATAGAGCAATTGAAAAATTTGAACAAAAAATTCGACCTCTCGAATACCACCTACACCTAACTTTACATTAAGTTGACTCTCTCTAAGATGCTCTTTTTCAATCCTCTCTTTGATCTCAATAACACCTTCTAAAAGATTTTCGTCGACGCTTTTTCGGTAGATATAAGGATTAATTGACCTAAAAAA